>NZ_BAOX01000118.1:0-13564 GCF_000813105.1 Rhodococcus sp. BS-15
CCCCCTGGATCGTGCACCCTGAACGGTTTTCGATCGCATGGGCTCGCCCAGTTCGGTGAGCAGTTCCTCGGACAGGTCCACCATGGTCGCCAATGTTTTCGGCTCGAACCAGTCCGGCCGTGTGGCGAAGAGGATGTCCTCCGACGACGTGTTGCCGCTGGCCCCCGGAGCGAACGGGCAACCGCCGAGTCCGCCGAGAGAACCGTCGACCATCGTTGCTCCGGCAGAGATCGCGGCGAGAGTGTTCGCGACGCCCAGGCCCCAGGTGTCGTGACCGTGGAACACCACTCTACGATCGGGGGTTTCCGCGCGGACCCGTGAGATCAGCGACGAGACCTGCACCGGCACTGCCTGCCCGAGGGTGTCACAGATGACGATATCCGTTGCACCGGTTGCTCGTTCGTCGTTGGCGATCTCGATGACCCGGTCCGGCGGCACCTGCCCCTCGAACGGGCAGGTGAAGGAGGTGGCGATGCAGAGCTCTATCTCACCGCCCACCGATCGAGTGATGTCGACGGCGTCGGGCATCGCAGCCAGCGACACCTCGGTGGTACGGCCGATGTTGGCCTGATTGTGCGAGTCCGACGCGGAGAAGCAGTACTGGAAATTGCGGGCCCCGGCGGCAGCGGCCTTCTCGACGTGACGGGGAGTGGCGACCCACACCCAGCATCGTGCGAGTTCGGCGGCGGTGAGCTCACCGATCACCTCGAGGGTGTTGGCCATCGGGGGCACCTTGTCGCCCCGCGCCATCGATCCGATTTCGAGTGAAGGCACGCCGAGTTCGATGAGGGCCCTGATGATCTCGAGCTTTCGTTCGGTGGAGAGCATCTTGCCGGTGAGCTGCAGGCCGTCGCGCATCGTGACGTCGCGAAGCTCTGCGGCGGGAGCGAATCGGTACATCTAGAGGCCCATCTCTTCGTCGGTGCGGCCGAGCAGAGTCGACAGTACTTCCCTGGTGTGTTCGCCGAGATCCGGTCCGACCGAACGAATCGGCAGGGACGCGTCACCGATCACCGGGACGACGCCGACGAAGCCGACGTCGGTGGGCTCGTTGCCTCCGGTGTCGACCGGGAAGTGCTGAATCATGTTGCGGGCGGCGTACTGCTCGTCGGCGACGATGTCCGCCGCGGTGTAGATCGGACCCGACGGCACCCCGGCGGCGTCGAGAATCTTCAAAGCCTGCTCGCGAGAATGCAATCCGGTCCAGGCCGAGATGGCGGCGTCGAGCTCGTCGCGTCGACGCCACCGACCGGCGTTGGACGCCAGATCCGGATCTGCTCCCAGATCGGGACGATCGATGGTCTCCATGTAGCGCTGGAAGATCGCGTCGCCGTTGCCGGCGATGATGATCGAATGACCGTCGTTGCACGGGTAGGCGTTCGAGGGTGCGATGCCTTCCATCCGGCCGCCCGTGCGCTCGCGTTCGACACCGTAGGCGAGGTAATCCGGAATCAGCGATTCCATCATCGACAGAATCGATTCGTTCAGCGCCACATCGATGGAACGCTGTGCCAGCGACAAGTCCGGTGCCTGGGCCGCCCGCTGGGTCTGCCGTTGAAACAGGGCCATGACGCAACCGAACGCCGCGTACAGCCCGGCGATGGAGTCCCCGATCGATACCCCTACCCGGACGGGCGGCCGATCCGGATCACCCACGAGATTGCGGAAGCCGCCGTATGCCTCTGCGACAGCGGCGAAGCCGGGTCGCTGCGACATAGGGCCCGTCTGGCCGAAGGCCGAGATACGCGTGATGATCAATTCGGGATTGGCAGCGGAGAGCACCTCCGGCGAGATACCCCATTTCTCCAGCGTGCCGGGCCGGAAGTTCTCGAGCACGATGTCGCATTTCGCTGCGAGCTCGACGACGTCCTTACGACCCTGCTCGGTGCGCAGGTCCAGCACGATCGACTTCTTGTTCCGGTTGATCGTGCGGTAGAGCATCGACGTGGTGCCGGAGTACAGCCGCCAGTTCCGCAGTTCGTCGCCGGTTCCGGGCCGTTCGACCTTGATGACTTCGGCACCGAAGTCGGCGAGCATGCGCGCCGCAGTAGGGGCGGCGATGTAGTTGCCGAGCTCGAGAACTCGAACTCCGCTGAGCGGCATTGCCATCGTGTTCCTTTCGATACTCCCAGAATCAGGCTCACAGGATCCAGCTCATCGGCACGATCAACGCGATGGCGATGACCGATGCCACCGAGACGCCCACCGAGCACGTCTTGAGTGTGCCCCGGGTCGACTGACCCATCAAGGACTGCAGCAGCCAGAACGTGTTGCTGGTGACGTGCACGGCGAATAGCGATCCGGCACCGGCAGCAAGCGCGATGAACACCGGGTCGAGACCGATCAGCGGAGCGACCGGGGCGAGGATGCCGGCCGAGGTGATGGCGGAGATCGTCACCGATCCGACGGCGATGTGCAGCGCGGCAGCGATGACCCACACCATCAGTAGCGGCGCTGCGGTGCTGGCCGTGAAGTACTGGCCGAGGATGTCGCCGAGACCTGCCTCGTTGATGACGGCCGCGAGCGATCCGCCGACACCGGTGAGGATCAGGATCTGACCGCTCTCGGCGAAGCCACGGGCGAGAGCTTTCTCCACCCGAGCCTGACCGACGTGGTAGCGACCGATGAGGCACGTCCCCACCAGGCCGATGAGGAGCGCGATGACCGGGCTGGCGATGAATTCGACTACGGGAACCGATATTTCGGCGACTTCGAGAACGGCACCGATCGCGATGAGGACGAGCGCGAGCAGCAGCGGCGAGAGCAACACCAGCAGCGACGTCTGCTTCTCGGTGCGCACCTTCTGGGCTACACCACCTCCGGTTTCGAGGTGCTCGTCGTCGGAATCGGCAGGCTCCGGGACCACAGGCTGCTCGACTGCGGTGATCTGCTGCTCGTCCTTCTCCTCGTTCCACCATCCGTGTCGGAACACGAACGACATGATGGCGACCGACAGGACGACGACGGGCACGATCAGGATCAGTCCGTAGATCATCATCTTGCCCAGCGGCACCCCGAGCAGTCCGGCCAGCGCGAGCGTCGCGACACCGGGGACCATGAACACGATGCCGCATTCGAGCGCGATCGCCAGCGCCGTGGCCATCCGTGCGGTGCCGTACTTGCCGATCTTGGGTGCGAGGTTGCGTGCGAGCGGGGCGGAGATCACCAACAGCACGTCGAGGAAGATGGACTGCAGCAGAGTCGCGATGGTCAGCGACAGTGCGTACGGGAGCCGTTTGGGACCGAAGGTTCTGAGCAACGTGCCGACCAGACGCTGAATGGCACTCATCTCCTGCAGCACCGAACCCATCAGAACACCGAACGCGATGAGCAGGCCGACCTCGGCCATGATCTCACCGAATCCGCCGGTGATCGTATCGACGGTGGTCGAAACTCCCAGCTTCGTCGCCAGTCCCAGGTACGCGGCCCCGAGTACCAGCGAGATCACCGGGTTGAAGTGAAAACGAACGATGAAGACCACCACCGCCAGCACGGCGACGACGGTGTTGATCACGATCCACATGTCGGACATCGGCAGTTCTTTCCGATCGAGAGTGACCGACGCCATCGCGTGCGGCTCGGTGTGATCCGTCACACCAATACCCACATTATGGGCACATATTTGCTTCGTGAGCAAGAAGGCGGGCGGCGAAGAACCCCGACAGTCGAGGGAAGGCCAGGTCAGATCGGCTGAGCGCGCCTGACCGACAGCGCGGCCCGCGAGGCGTCGAGTTCGACGGGCGAGCGGACCATGAGTTCCCCGACCCGCAGGATTCCGTCGGACAGTGGTTCGACCCGCAGTCCGCCGCGACCGATCAGGGCCTTACGTGCGCCGTCGACCACCATGCGGTCCATCCACGCGCACGGATGGGCCGGTCGGCCACCACGGAACCGAATCCAGCCGTCGCCGGAGTCGAGCTCGAATTCCAGACCTCGCAGCGGGTCGAGTTCGAATCCGCGCACGACGACGTTGCGCCTGGCCACCGACGGATCGGGCACTTCGACGCCGAGCACATCTCCTACCGCCTCCCATGCCTCCACGGCAAGAAAGCTCACCGCCGCTTCCGTGTGCGCCTTCACCCCGAAAAACCGATCTCCACGGATGCCTTTGTGTGCCGCGATCTCGACGCTGGTCGGCAGGTCGGTCGCCACCTCGGCAGGGCCGTCCTTGGATCTACCGAAGTAGGCGTGGGTGGGCGAGCGCAGCAGCTGCACGATCTCGGCGCGGTACTCGAAAGGCATGCACTCGAGTCTGCCCGGTGCCGATCTCCGCCGGTTCTTACCCACGGGTAAGAACCCATCAGTACACTCGCGACATGGCTGTGACGACGCGCGTGACCACCTCCGACGGCATCATCGAGGGGAAGCCGGTGGGCGACCTCACCACCTGGCGTGGCATTCCCTACGCCGCCCCGCCCGTCGGACCGCTTCGGTTCCGAGCGCCCCAACCCACCGAACCGTGGTCGGGCGTGCGCGACGCCACCGAGTGGGGTAACGCCTCCGTTCAGCACAAGCGGGGCACGATGCTCGCGATCGGCAAGTACCAACCGTCGAGCGAGGACTGCCTGACGCTCAACGTGCTGGCCCCGAGCACACCGAGCGCGAGTCCGCGTCCGGTCATGGTGTTCATTCACGGTGGTGCCTACACCCTCGGCACCTCGGCCACTCCCCTGTACGGCGGCGGTTCCCTGGTGCGCCGCTCGCTGAAGGACGGCGACGGCATCATCTACGTCTCGGTCAACTACCGACTCGGCGCTCTGGGCTACCTCGACATGTCCCAGTTCTCCACTCCCGAGCGGCCGTTCGACTCCAACCTGGGGTTGCGAGATCAGGTTGCGGCCCTGGAATGGGTGCAGCGCAACATCGCGAACTTCGGTGGCGATCCGAACAACGTCACCATCTTCGGCGAATCCGCCGGCGGCAATGCCGTCACTACTCTCATGACGGTTCCCACTGCGAAAGGTCTTTTCGCTCAGGCCATTTCCGAGAGCTCGGCCCCCGGCATGACCGCCACCAAGGAACGTGCCGATCAGTGGGCACGCGAGTACGTCGGCTACCTCGGCGGCACCGCCGAGAACGCTGCCGAGACCCTCGAGAACGCCGAGGTACTACGGCTCGGACGGGCAGGCACCAAGCTGGGACTCACCACGTTGCACCGCACTCCCGGCCTGCTTCCGTTCGGCCCGGTGATCGACGGGGACTTCCTCCCGGTCAGCCCGGTCGAGGCCTACGCGAACGGAACCGCGCACCGCGTCCCACTGATCATCGGCACCAATGCCCGTGAGGGAACGCTGTTTCCGAAGTTCCTCGACGCACTGCCCACCAACCCCGAGCGCATCACCAAGCTGTTCTCACTCACCGATCCCGACGCCGAAGCGGTGGTCACTTCAGGCTACCGGGGCTACCCCAGTGAGCGGGCAGCCATCGACTTCGGTGGCGACTTCACCTTCTGGAAGCCGTCTCTCGAAGTGGCCGAAGGGCATTCGCGTCATGCGCCCACGTACTTCTACCGTTTCGACTTCGCTCCACGGTCGCTGAAGGTGCTCGGCTTCGACGCCACCCACGGCTTCGAGCTGTTCGCCGTGTTCGGCATCAACGCGACCCTCTTCGGCAAGGCGCTCACACTGACCGGCGGACGGAAGGCATTCGCCGAGGTCACCGAACAGGTGCAGTCCAACTGGATTGCGTTCGCCACCAACGGAAAGCCGTTGGAGTCGTGGCCGGCGTACGACGAGGACTCGCGTCGAACATTGATCTTCGACACCCGCACCCGGGTACAGAAGGACCCGCGCAGCGACCGGCGCAAGGCGTGGGAAGGCTACCGAGGCTACGACAGCCAGAAGCTCGAACCCGTCACTTGAGCAGTCGCGACATGCGACGGTCGGCGAGAATCTTGCCGGCCGTCTGGCACGTCGAGCAGTACTGAAAAGAGCGATCGACGTAGGCGACTTCGCGTACCGGGTCGCCGCACACCGGGCAAGGAAGTCCGGTTCTGGCGTGCACGCGCATCCCCGATCGCTTCTCCCCCTTCAGACGCGCCGCATCCTGCCCGGCCGAGCGATCCACCGCGTCGGCCAGGACCGAGCGCATCGCAGCATAGAGCGCGCCGACGGATGCGGGGTCGAGCTTGCTCGACGACGCGAAGGGCGAGAGCTTCGCGACGTGGAGTATCTCGTCCGAGTAGGCATTGCCGATGCCGGCCAACAGCGACTGGTCCACCAACGAGGTCTTCAGTCGCGCGGTGGTGCCGGCGAGAATCTCGGCGAATTCGAGTTCGGTGACCGTCAGGGCGTCGGGTCCGAGCCGGGCGATACTCGCGACCTGTTGCGGGTCGCGCACCACCCATACCGCCAGCCGCTTCTTGGTGCCCGCTTCGGTGAGATCGACGGCGGGCGTCGCTCCCTCGGGGGTGAAGAAGTGGATTCGCAGCGCCAGGGGTCCTTTGCCCGGCTTCGGCGGTGCGACGCTGGGGTTGTCCACCCACCGCAGCCATCCTCCGCGGGAGAGATGGGTGATCAGCCAGAGGTCACCGGCCCGGAGCGCCAGGTGCTTTCCGAAGCGGGCGGCATCGGTGACGTCCTTGCCCTGCAGCTCGGTGATCGGCGGATCGAACGTCTTGAGAACGCTCAGCGCGGCGATGTCGATTCGACCGATCACGGCACCGACGGCATGCTCGCGCAGAAAGCCGGCAAGGGCTTCCACCTCGGGTAATTCCGGCATGTGTCCAGTATGCAGCTACGATGACCGTCGTGATGGTTCCGACTCCGTACGAAGATCTGCTACGCCGCATCCTCGATACCGGGACGGCGAAATCCGACCGCACGGGAACCGGCACCACCAGCGCGTTCGGGCATCAGATGCGCTTCGATCTGGCAGCGGGCTTCCCGTTGATCACCACCAAGAAGGTCCATCTCAAGTCCATCGTCTACGAGTTGCTGTGGTTCCTGCGCGGGGACTCGAACGCCACGTGGCTGCAGGAGCACGGCGTGAGCATCTGGGACGAGTGGGCTGCTCCGGACGGCGAGCTCGGCCCCGTCTACGGCGTGCAGTGGCGGTCGTGGCCCACCCCGTCGGGCGAGCACATCGATCAGATCAGCCAGGTCATCGAGACCCTGAAGACCGATCCGGATTCGCGGCGGATGATCGTCTCGGCCTGGAACGTCGGCGAGATCCCGCGGATGGCGTTGCCGCCGTGCCACGCGTTCTTCCAGTTCTACGTGGCCGACGGCAAGCTCTCGTGCCAGCTCTACCAGCGCAGTGCAGACATGTTTCTCGGTGTGCCGTTCAACATCGCCAGCTACGCGCTGCTCACGCACATGGTGGCGGCGCAGACCGGCCTCGAGGTCGGCGAGTTCGTCTGGACCGGCGGCGATTGCCACATCTACGACAACCACCGCGATCAGGTCACCGAGCAGCTCTCGCGCGAGGCGTACCCCTACCCCACTCTGAAACTGGCGCAACGGGATTCGATCTTCGACTACACCTACGAGGACATCGAGATCGTGGACTACCAGCACCACCCGGCGATCAAGGCACCGGTAGCGGTGTGAGTGCACCGCACTTCGTGGGTCTGATCTGGGCCCAGACCACCGCGGGCGTCATCGGGGACGCCGGGTCCATCCCATGGCACATCCCCGAGGACATGGCGCACTTCAAGTCGAAGACGGCCGAGCATCCGGTGATCATGGGCCGTAAGACATGGGACTCACTGCCTGCAAAGTTCCGTCCGCTGCCGGGCCGTCGCAACATCGTGGTCACCCGCAACTCATCGTGGACCGCTGACGGTGCCGAGAACGCACCGAGTGTTTCCGACGCCGTGGCCCTGGTGGGCGAGAGCGCGGTGTGGATCATGGGGGGCGGCGAAATCTATCGCAGTGCAATGGATATCGCGACCCACCTGGAGGTGACGGAGGTCGCCCTCGACGTCGAGGGCGATACGAGGGCTCCCGAGATTCCAGACGGCTGGGTCGGGACGGCAGGCGAGTGGCAGAGCAGCCGGGTCGACGGAACCCGATTCCGTTGGGTCGAGTACGGAAAGCCTACCCAACCTTCTTGAGCGCGTTCAGGATTCCCCCGTCGCGACTGCGAGCGGTGCGTCATACTGACGATCATGGACAAGAAGTCACTCACCGCCCTTGCCCGCCAACAGCTCAAGCTTGCAGTCGGCGCGTCGAGTGGCCGCAGTTCGCAGACGGTGTACGGCGGTCACCGACGCCACCTGCGACAGACGGTCGTGGCACTCGCCGCCGGCAACAAGTTGGCCGAACACGACCTCTCCGGCGAGTCGACCGTCCTGGTTCTCAGCGGCAAGCTCGAACTGATCTCCGGTGAGCGCTCCTGGAAGGGCTCGACCGGCGACCTTCTCGTCATCCCCGACGCCCGCCACAGCGTCGAGGCCCTCGAAGACGTGAGCTTCCTGCTGACCGTCGCTATGTGAGCGCTTTCCGCACGACCAGCACCGGGCAGTCCGCGGTGTTGACGAGCGCGAAACTCGTGGAGCCCAACAGCATTCCACCGAATCCGCCGCGCCCCCGGTTGCCCACCACGATCAACGCTGCGGTTTCGGACAATCCACTCAGAACCCGTACCGGACGGTCCTGAGCGACGACGCGCTGCACTTCGACGTCGGGGAACCGCTCCTGCCAACCGGCGAGGCTCTCTGCCAGCAGAGCCTCCTCACCGTCTGCGATGGCCTGCCAGTCCTTGGGCGCACGGCCGAACGACTGGGTCAGATCGACATCGGACCACACGTGCACCGCGATCAACACGGCGTCACGGGCCGACGCTTCGACGAACGCCCACTCGACCGCAGCCTGGTTGACGTCCGAGCCGTCGATACCGACGACGACCGGCCCCTCGGCGACCGGGCGACCGTCGATGTCACGGCCTCGCACCACCGCGACCGGAGAGACGCTGTGCGCAGCCAACGAGAGTGTGACAGCGCCGGTTTCGCTGGCCCCGATCACCAGGATCTCGGCCTGTGCCGAGACGCCGATGAGAACGTCCATCACACCGCCCTCGACGGCACTCGAGGTCACCTCGAAGGCGGAATCGTCGACGACCAGGGCCGCCAGAGTTTCGGCCGCCACCAATCTGGATTTGGCCGTGGCCACGAATTCGGTTGCTTCGCCCGCGAATTCGCTCAGGTCGACCACCCCTGGCATGTCGACGGCAGTCACGATGTGCAATCGCCGATCGCGTCGGTGAGCACAGAGCGCCGCCCAGATCACGGCCTGGTCCGCTGCGGCGGATCCGTCGATGCCGACGATGATCGGTCGAGAGCCTGTCACGTTTCGGGCCTCCGGTCGTTGCGCGAGAACCAGGCCTCGGGCGTATGACGAATAGGGGTTCAGGCTAGTCGATGGGTCCCGCCGAAGCGCCTCTTCGATTCGAATCGAACCGAAGAGGCGCCGGTCCCACGGACCCCCCGGGGTATGTGGTGTCAGCTGGCGCGCAAGGCGTTTGCGTACTCCTGGCTTCGCGTGCGGCTGAGCTCGGTGGCGGTGTCCTGGGCGTCGAGATGATCGAGATAGTCGGCCAGTTGGTCGCGGCTGCGGGCTCCGGCACCGAGATCGGTGCGCTCGAAGATGCGCCACTGCGCCAACAGGGGACGCAGGACCTCATCGAGGTGGCGACGTAGATCGTAGATTCCGTCCCGCGAGATGAGCATGGCGCTGCGAGCGAACCCCGGCAGGTTGGTGCCCGGCAGCTGGAAGTTCATGACGACCTCGGTGATCGCCGTGACGGTGAGCGACGGTGCAACCTCCAGCGCCGCAGCGACCAGGTCGGAAAAGAAGCGGACGTGCAGGTCCTGATCGGCGACGATGCGTCCGAGCAGGCGATCGGCGACCGGATCGTGGCACTGAACGGCGGTGTTGCGGTGGCAGATACTCGAGACCGACTCGTCGAGGGCGACCTGAGCCAGCGACCGGAGCAGGTGTGCTCCGTTCATCGGGGCGTCGAAACCCACCGTCATGCACTGCGCTCGTGCGCGACCGAGGGCGATCGGATCGACGCTGCGGGTGGCCACCAGGTAGTCGGTGACAGCCACTGCGTGCCGGGTTCGTTCGGCGCTCCACTCCGTGAGCCACGACGGCCAGACCCCGATCTCGGAGATGGCAGTATCCCGCCGGTACAGCGGAATGTTCTGTTCGACAAGCAGAGTGGTCACCAATGCTGCCTTGGCGGCTTCGGTCAAGGTCGAGGGACGCGAACCCCAGTACATCTCGGCCCGAACGAAGTCGGCCGGTTCCCACTGCACGGCGTCGGCGCGGTGGCGAACGAGATTCGCCTCGATGGTCGGCAACAGCTCTCGCAGAACCGCGAACTGCCCGATATCACTGCGCATGCCCGCCCCTTCGACGCCCGTCCACCCACTCCGACCGAGATCAACGTAGATCCGCCGTCCTCCCGTCGTGAACCGCTTGACGATTGTTTAGGGCAAGTCGCAAGCGCTCGAGGCGCGCGCTCGAGATAGGTCACAACGAGTTTTGCCGAAATGGTGGATCACGCGTTGATAACAACCTATGATCGACCCTGTTAGAGGCCAGGAAACAAACTTGAAGTACGAAAACGCCGCGGTTTCGTCGGGGATTGCATACATTGAGCCGTGGAAGCGCATGGATACGCGCGAGTAAGTTTGCTCTCCGAAGACCTGAAGAACCCAACACGAAGGGTTGATCTGTGACCGTTCACAACTCGACTAGCCTCGGAATCATGGTCGCGGGTCAGCCTGCGTCGGCTCCTCTTCGCGACTTCCGCGCGGTGGCGCGGCTCCTCGTGGGGCACTTCGCCGCCAACACCCCCTGCGGGTCATTGCCGGGCGAGCAGCTCCACGGCGACGTCACCGAATTCACCGTCAAGTGCATCAGTATCGCCGTGCAGATGCTCGACGAACGGCGTGCTCCGGCCGAGTCCGACCTGGCCGAACTTCGCGCCAAGGCCAGCCAGTGGGCCCGCGAAGGTGTGCCCCTCGAGTCCGTCCTCAGCGTCTACCACGAGGGCATCCAGATCGGCTGGAATCTCGTGTCCAAGAGGGCAGGTGAGGGCGACGCCGCTCAACTGATCGAGGCCGCGCGGATGTTCGTGCTGCTGTCGGAGAAGGTCTCCATCGCGGCCAGCAAGAGCTACGTCGAGGAACTCCAAGCGGTGGCCAGTGAGCACCACACGGCAGCGCACACCCTGGTGACCTCGCTGCTCAGCGGCCACAACGCGGTCTCGATGGCCCGTCAATCCGGCATCGAACTCGCCGACAGCTACCTCGTACTCGCCATCTCGGTGCCGCCGCACCCCGACGAGAACGACCCCAACATCCAGAAGACCGTCGCCGCCCGCAGAAAGCTGCGCCGCGTCCAGGCCGAGCTGGCCACGATCTGCGGTCGCACTCCCCTGTCTCTGCTCAGCACCGAGGGAGGCACCGTGCTCATTCCCGGCAACCACGACGACGAATGGGTCGAGGCCCTGGTGCATCGCATCGGTACCGCCGCCGAGGTTCCCGTCACCGTCACCGCCGAGCAGGCCGCTACTTCCGATATCCCCACCGCAGCCGATCAGGTACACGAACTGCTGTCGTTGGCGCACCAGTTGCACCGCCCGTCCGGCCTGTACCGCATGGACGACCTGGTGCTCGAGTACCAGCTCACGCGTCCCGGCCCCGGCCGTCGCCACCTGACCCAGATCCTCGAGCCCCTCGACTCGTCACCGGAGCTGCTCGAGACCCTCGAGATCCACATCTCGCACGATCTGAACCGTCAGCGGTCCGCTCGCCAGCTCCATCTGCACACCAACACCGTCGACTACCGCCTCAAGCGATCGCTCAGCTGACCGGGTTCGACCCCACCCGTCCCTCGGGAATCCGACACCTGCAGGCCGCTCTGGTGGCCCGACGGCTCGAATCCTCGCGCGGCGCAGCGTGATCTGAGAACTCCGACCGGTTTCTCGACCCGACGGCAGGTAGCGTCAAAAGTATTCGAGGAGCAGGGGATCGTTGCATGGCGAAGTTGAAGCTCGAGCTGTCCGGTGTGGTCAAGGAGTACCCCACCGGCGAGCAACCGGTACGCGCGTTGGACGGTATCGATCTCACGATCGAGGGTGGCCAGTTCGTCTCGCTCGTCGCGCCGTCCGGTGCTGGTAAGTCGACGCTGCTGCACATGCTCGGCGCACTCGACACGCCCACGTCGGGTTCCATCCGGTTCGACGACGTCGAGGTCACCACCCTCGACGACAACGCCCAATCCGATTTCCGACGCCACCAGGTGGGGTTCGTCTTCCAGTTCTTCAACCTGCTGCCGACGATGTCCGCGTGGGAGAACGTGGCCGTTCCCAAGCTGCTCGACGGCACGCCCATCAAGAAGGCCAAGTCCGACGCGATGCGTCTGCTCGACATGGTCGGACTCTCGAACCGATCCGAGCACCGTCCGGCACAGTTGTCCGGCGGTCAGATCCAGCGCATCGCGATCGCCCGGGCGTTGATGATGGATCCGGCGCTGCTGATCGCCGACGAACCGACCGGCAATCTCGATTCGAAGACCTCCCACAACGTCCTCGAGATCCTCGCCGACGTAGCGCACGCCAGCGATGGGCGTCGAGCAGTGGTGATGGCGACCCACGACCTCGAGGCGGCACGGTCCACCGATCGCATCGTCAGCATGATCGACGGTCGCGTCGAGACCGACACCCCGACGGCCGGCCTCGATCGGTGATAGGTACCGCGCTCAGCAGATTTCGAGTCATCAGCCTCCGCGACCTCCGCATGCACTGGGTGCGTTCGCTGGTCTCGGCCGGCGTCGTCGCCGTCGCGGCCGGGTTGCTCATCGCCGTCCTCGGCACGTACGGATCCTTGACCGGATCCGTCGAGCGTCTCGCGGTGTCGATCGCCGGTAACGCGAACTACGAGGTCGTCGGTGTCACCGGCTCGGGCTTCGATGAGAGCGAACTCGACGCCGTTCGTGCTGTTCCCGGCGTCGAGACGGCGGTTCCACTGCTGCGCAGCACCGTTCGGTCCGACGTCGGTGACCTGACGATTCTCGGTGTCGACTCGTCGATCGCGGCACTGCAATCCGATCTGGAAGGCGCAGTCGGCAACGCGGCCGGATTGCTCACCGATCCGGCCGGAGTATTGGTCGGAGCTGCAACGGGTCTGACGCAGGGCGACACCGTCACCATCGACGATGTCCCGACGGCGGTGGTCGGCGTGGTCGACGGCCCGGGTACGCAACGCATCGGCGGGGGCATGTTCGCCGTCGCGCTCATCCCGACGGCTCAGACGCTCACCGACCGCCCCGATCAGCTCGATTCGATCTTCGTGCTCGGTAGCGGCGATACCCTGCGCACCGACCTGGACGCCGCATTGGCGGGCCGGGTGTCGGTGATGAATCCGGACTTCCGGGCCGACCGCGCGAACCAGGCCATGAGCCTGACTCGCAATGCGACACTGATGGTCTCGCTCATCGCGTTCGTCGTCGCGGCGTTCCTCGTCTTCAACGTCATGAACATGGCTATCGCGAAGCGTCGACCCACCATCTCTCTGCTCCGGGCAGTCGGTGGCCGCCGCGGCGATATCGTC
>NZ_BAOX01000117.1:0-13592 GCF_000813105.1 Rhodococcus sp. BS-15
TCCGACGCGCCCGTCGTGGTCTACGGATATTCAGCCGGTGGCGTCGCCTCGGCCGCCGCTGCAGAGCTCGCCACCACGTACGCGCCCGACCTGTCGGTGGTCGGTGCCTTCGTCGGTGCCGCACCGACCGATCCCGTACTGCGCGTCGAAGGGCAGGACGGCACCGGGACCGCCGCGACGATGCTGTACACGATCGACGGCCTGATCGGCGCGCACCCCGACCGGGCCGGCGAGATTCGCGCACTCTTCAACGACCGCGGACGGGCGGTTCTCGATGCGGTATTGGATTTCTGCACGTTCGATGCGTTCGAGTACGGGAAGCTGCGGTCGGAGGATTTGACGGCCGACGGCACGTCTTTGAGCGCACTCATGACCGGCCCCGTGCTGGGTTCGCTGACGGCGGCGAACACCGTCGGGTTCACCGCGCCGGTCGTGCCCGTGATGATCGCGCAGGGAGTCCACGACAGTTCCGTCGGAATCGAGCAGAGCAGGCTCCTGGCGCAGCGATGGCGCGCCGCCGGTGCCGCGGATATCACCGTGCGCGAGTTCGACTTCGGAACCGAACTCGTTCCTGCATTCGACCATACGGCTGCGAACGCCGCTGTCTACCCCGAGGCGATCGGGTGGATCGACCGACTCGTCGCACGGCCCTCGGAATAATTGAATCTTCACTGATGCTGTTGCTGTCGTACATCCCGAATCGAGAGGTCCAATCATGCATCTGGGCGTAGACAGTTTCGTCTCATCCGTGACCGACCCGACCGATGGCCGGGTGATCGCTCCGGAGGAGCGCATGGGTCATCTGCTGGAGGAGATCGCCCTCGCGGATCAGGTCGGGCTCTACTCGTTCGGCATCGGCGAGCACCATCGCAGTGAGTACTACGACTCGGCCCCATCGATCATTCTGGCTGCCGCCGCCGCGCGAACCGAGAACATCCGACTCGGAAGCGCAGTCAAGGTGCTCAGCGCCGACGATCCGGTACGTGTGTTCCAGGAGTTCGCCACCCTCGATCTGATCTCGAAAGGCCGGATCGATTTGGTCGTCGGCCGCGGCTCCTTCACCGAGTCGTTCCCGCTGTTCGGCCTGGACTTGGCCGACTACGACTCACTCTTCGCCGAGAAGCTGGATCTGCTGCTGCAGATCCGCGACAACGTCGAGGTCACCTGGTCCGGCAAGCACCGCCCGGCGCTGAACCGTCAGGGCATCTATCCGCGCCCATTGCAGGATCCGTTGCCCATCTGGGTCGCGTCGGTGGAACACCCGAATCCTTCGCTCGTGCAGGGCTTCTGGGGTTGCCGTTGATGATCGCCATCATCGGAGGGGAACCACGCCAGTTCGCTCCACTCGTAGACCTGTACCGGCGCGCAGGAGCGCAAGCGGGTCATCCGCCGGAGCAGTTGAAGGTAGGGCTGCATGTGTTCGGCTTCGTCGCCGACACCACGCAGGCCGCGGCAGACACCATCTATCCCGGCTGGAACGAGATGTTCACGAAGATCTCGCGCGAACGCGGATTCGCCCGACCGAGCCGGCAGCAGTTCGACGCCACAGCCGGCCCCAATGGTGCGTTCTTCATGGGCGATCCGCAGACGGTGGCCGACAAGATCCTGCGAGTCGGCGAACAGCTGGGCGGCGTCGATCGACTGTCGCTGCAGATGACCAATCCGCGGTTGGCTCACAGTGATCTGCTTCGCGGAATCGAACTGCTCGGTACCGAAGTCGCACCCCTCGTCGCCAAGTGGTAGCGCTGTCGGGGCACACCCAGGGCTAGTTCGAGGCCCATTCCATCTCGTCGACGCCGGCTACCGGCGTCAGGAGCGAACGGACCTCACTCGCGTACATCGTTCGCTTGATCTCCCGTAGAACATCGCCTCGCGTTCCCACCAGTGCACTCGCACGGGCCAGGGCGTCGTCGCTCAATCCATCTGCTGTCGACACCGCGTCGACCAGGCCGAGCGTCATGGCGTCGCCACCGCCGTAGCGGCGGCCGGTCGTCAGCGCCTCGTGAAACGCATGTGGAGCCAACCTCGCTCGCACCATGTCGACGGTTCCCGGGCTGTAGGTCGCGCCGATGTTGACGCCGGGGAAGCACAGGAAGCCACGATCGGACCGCATGATGCGGTGGTCGTGAGCCATCACGAAGAATGCGGCACCGCCGTAGGTGTGTCCCTGCATGGCGGCGACGGTCTGCATCGGGAATGTCAGGAAGCGCACCAGCATCTCCTGCACCGAGCCGATGAACCGGTTGATCTGGTCGAGGTTGTCGGCACCCCATGACAGATCGACGCCGGTGGAGAAATATTTGCCCGTCGCAGTCGTCACCAGCGCAGCCGGGCCGGAGGACGACTCCACCTCGTCGAGCAGTGCATTGATCTCGGCAACCCAGTTCGGGCCCATGCGGTTTTCGCTGTCGTCGACGCCCCGAGTTCCGAGGTTCAGCACGAACACGTCTGCAACGCGATCCAGGTATGGCATATCCCGAAGGTACCCAGTTTTCCTTGTTTTAGCTCACAACGCGGAGGGATCGAGGGGCCTCACGACGACGACGTGGTCGCCGACTGTCGACGAATCAGCTCGCGGTGGCCGTATGTGGCATCGAGTATGTCCTCACGATCTGCGACCGAGGAGCCGACTGCGCCGGCAACCGTACCGAGCGATGCGGCAAGCCAAGCAAGAGAGAAATAGTCGCCGCTGGACGCGGTACGACCGATCTGCGCTGCCAGAAACTCCGGTGAAATGACGACCACTGCCGACGCCAGTACAACGGCGAACAGCAACGCATACATGCACAGCGCACCGGTCAGAACGGTGCCCAAGGTGGCCGCGTTGTACATCCAGCGATCGATCGTGGAGCTTCGGAACGTCCGCTTCTCCCACAGGCCGTTGGGAAAGATGACCCACACCGTCATGGCGATCACTGCGGTGACCCCGATCATGGTCAAGCGCCCCAGACTCATCGACGCTGCCATCTGCCAGATGCTCGCATAGAACACGCCGAAGGCCGACGCCGCGCTGGCCGCAGCAAGCGCGCTCGACAGCGTCGGTACCAATCGCCACGGCCGATTGCACCGAATCATCCCCGACACCAACCTGATTCGGCCGAAGATGCTCGACGTCAGCAGCACCTCGTCACCCTCGCCGGAGTCACTGGACGCCCAGCGGGACTTGAAGTACCTCCTCGGAAGCCGAGACGAATCGTCTGCTTCGATCAACTCGTGCAGTACGGCCAACGCAGCCGCTACAGCGCGTCGTCGGACCGCGAGGGTTCCGAAGGAGGGCACGTACAGCGCTCCGGTCGTACCGTCCCGGGTCTCGGCGATCACCGGGCGGGAACCCTGGCGGCGAGGTACCTCCGAGACACACAACACGATGTCGTAATTGGCGTCTGCCTTCACAGATGCAAGCCACTGGCCCAGCGGGGCCGCACCCGTCGCTGTGGGCGGGAGTGGAACCGACGCCCCTGATACGCGTATTTCGCGCCGCTTGCCGTCGATCATCGCGTGGTCGGGCAGCTTCGCGACGACGGCAGACGCGACCGTCGACGCGAAACCGTCGTCGCTGACCACTCCCACGGAGAGCGGTGTACCGGTGGCTTCGGCCGTGTCTTCCTCTGCACGGGTGGCTCGGCCTTCGGACTGCCGTCGATCCAATTGCATCCCGTTCGCATACCCGATGGAACTCGATGCACACCACCGATCTGGGCTGCTGGGCATGATTCGTTGCCGTGCAGAGCGGGTAGCGCTTCGATGTCGATTCAGTGAAAGGAAGTTTCTATGCCGGCGAAGAAGACCACGACCGATGACCAGGCTCAGCTGAAGGACCAGGGGTTGTACGAGAAGCTCCGCGAGGAAGGCAACTCGAAGGAGAAGGCCGCCCGCATCTCGAACGCCGCAGCGAAGAAGGGGCGAGATCAGGTCGGTAGAAAGGGCGGAGAATCCGGATCCTACGAGGACTGGACGGTCGATGAACTGACCGACCGGGCCAGAGAACTGGGCCTCGAGGGCTACTCGACACTGAACAAGAAGGAGCTGATCGACGCTTTACGCAACCATTGATTCACTGCGGGCGGAGCGATAGGTAGTACTCCTGCTGCGACGGGTAGTAGTGATCGAAACTCGGCAGCAGGGTGCCGTCTCTGGATGCGATGAGCATGTCCAGGTAGTACTCCCAGCCGGGGCCGATGTCGCCCAGACCGTCCGTGCTCTCGCAACTGTGCACTAGTACGACAACAGTCGAGCCGTCCCTCTCGTCGAGCCGAACCTCGAGCGGCCACTGCATCTCGTCGATCGTTCGCACGGCCAGTCGGCTGGGCGGTTCGCACGCTTCGATCGCCATATCCGACGCGGGCTCGCCCTCCTCGAAGCGCATCGTGACACGAACGGTGCTCTCCGAGATGCGCTCCCAAGGCCCGAACCACAGCGCGGTTCGGGGCGATTCCGTGAGGCTGGCCCACACGTCCTCGCGCGAAGCGGCGATGGTCCTGGTCAGCTCGAGAGCGAAGCCGGTGTCGGTGCTGCGCAGCGTGCCCGTGGGTGTCGGTTCCATCAAAGGAGTATGCGACTCCGCATCGCTGCCGTCGAGTGAGACTCCGCCCCACGCAAGGTATGCGATCAACTGCGGTCGTAGAGCTTCTGCACCAAGCCGAGGGTCCACAGCGCGGTCAGTGGACCTCCGTCGTTGGTGAACTTGTCCGTCCGGACGATGCGGTCGCTGCGCACGGCCGGCAATCCGGTCCAGAGCGGGTTGGCGTTCATCGCCTGCAGATCCTGTTCCGACGTGATTGCGGCAATCATCGCCACTGCGTCGGATGCGGCTGTGACGTTCTCCGGTCCGTATTCGATCTCCGGAGTGGCAGCGGTCCAGGCGGAGCCGAAGCGGGCTCCCACATCCTCGAGCGCGATGGACGTCACCCGGTCACGTCCTATCGAGATACCACCTTCCTCCGAAGTGCTGATCGGCAGGACTGCGGTATCGGCGATCGCATCGGCGTACTGCGTCGTGAGTTCGTCTACGCGAGTGGAGTATTCGTCGATGATTGCTCGGGCCTCGTCCTGCTGATTCAGTGCCTCGCCGATCGTCGTCACGTCCTGCTGCCAGCTGACACCGGTGCCGGTGGAGCCCACCGGCAACACCGGCGCGATCGAACTCAACTGGTCGTAGATTTCTTCGATCACCTCGTCGCGGCCGATGATCAGGTCGGGATCGACGCGTGCGACGGCTTCGAGGTCGACGGTGTTTCGCGGATACAGCTCGGGCACTCCGTCTGCCAGCAGTATCCTGGTGGGCTCGGTCAGCGGGCCGGGGATTTCCGGCGGAGCTCGGTTTCCACCGGAATCCCGACGATGGGCAAGTCGAATGCCAGGGCGATGTCCAGGTCACGTCGTCCGTCGATCACGACGACCGACTCGATTCGATCCGGTACCTCGACGGTGCCGAACTGCGTGGTGACCGAATGGGTCGCCGAGTCCGTCGTCGCCGGTTCGGTGTCGACACCGCAGGACGAGACCAGGGATGCAACAAGGACCGCACCGAGGGCGACGGACAAGTGGGGGAGTGTCTTCACAACTTAAGTAAACCAAACCTAAGTCGATTGCGAAGAACTGGTCAATCGTCGTACTCGACTCGCACCGACACCGGGTCGGTCTGCAACGCACGGAAGCCTGCGCCGATGAGGCGTCCGAGCACCGGATTGTCGGAGAAGGATCGCGCACGGCGGGCGACGTCGTCGTCGGGCACGAACGTCGCTGTGCCGGTGCGCCATCGGCTGCCCACCCGAATTCGGATTCGGGGCTCGTCGGTGATATTGGCTCCCCAGCCGGATCGGGTTCCATGCTGGGAGATCAGCCAGGCTCCGGTGTCGTCGAACACTACCGACACCGGAACCTGTCGGCGTAGGCCGGATTTGCGGCCGACGGTCTCGATATCGGTGACGAGGGAAGTTCGGACGCCGATCGAGGTGAGCCCGTTGACGACCGGATTCGCGATGTGTTTGCCGATCCAGCGTTCGCGGCGAAACTTCGTCACGGCAGCAGATGTGTCCACCCGAGCAGAACTGCGGCGGTTGCGGAACGCGTCCCAGCCGTTGCGCTGCATCATCGTGGCCGCTGTCTTCCATGCCGGACGGCTCGAATTCGGTTGATGCCCAGCGCCGATGAGCTGCAACTGATCGGTGTGCCATTGCAGGTCGAGAGCGCCGTTGATCTGCTTGAACGCGCTGGACTTCGACGGGACACGCAGAGCCACGCGCGGCGATTCGACGCGATCCAGTGTGCCGTCGACCAGGGAATTCGCGACGGCCGGGGCGAGGGCAGTCGGACGGCCGAGGCCGACCATGTCGCACTCACCCGACTGCACTGCCGCATTCATCACCGAACGGGTACGGAAGCCGCCGGTGACCGCCAGCGGCACGGTTCCTGCCGCGTCGCGCACCGTCCGCGCGTACTCCAGAAAGTACGCCTCGCGATCGCGGGTGCTCGCGGTGCCCATCATCGCGGGTGATTCGTAACTGCCACCGCTGATTTCGATCAGATCTATGGATTCCCGAACGAGATGCTCGACGGTGATGCGTGATTCTTCCTCGCTGAACCCGCCGCGCTGGAAGTCCGCCGAATTCAGTTTGATTCCCACTGCGAAACTCGGAGACACCGCTGCTCTGATCGCGCGGACGACTTCGAGTACGAATCGCATCCGTCCGTCGAGGTCGCCGCCCCAGGCGTCCTCGCGCCGATTGGACAGCGGCGAGAGGAACTGCGACACCAGGTAGCCGTGCGCCCCGTGGATCTGGACGCCGTCGAAACCGGCCGTCTCGGCCACGGCCGCTGCGGTGGCGAATCGGCCGATGATGTCGTGAATATCGTTCTCGCTCAACGCCCGAGGTGCTGGAATCCCCGGGATGTTGGGAGCGATGGCGGACGGTGCAACGGGCTTGGTGCGGGTGACGAGCGGGTTGGCCTGTCGACCGGGATGATTGAGCTGCATCCAGATGGGGGCACCGCCGTCGGACGTCGCTTTCGCCCAACGGGCGAGCGCATCGCGGTCGCGACCGTCCTCGATGACGACATTGCCCGGTTCTCCGAGATGGGACCGGTCGACCATCACGTTGCCGGTCACCACCAGGCCGTAGCCGCCTGCGCCCCACTGGCGGTACAGCGTTTCGAGGCGGGAGTCCGGGCCGTGCTCGGCGGTGGACAGTCCTTCGCTGAGCGCTGCTTCATCACACGATTCGGCAAGATCTGCCCGCAGGCGAGGGTGAGCGGCTGCTCAGATCGATCACGTCGGTGTCAGGGGACATGCGTTGCTCCGGTTCCGGGACTGCGGTTCCAGCTATGATGGACAACATAGCTACAGAACGACTGTAGGTGTAACGAGACGTCACGTCAATCATTGTGGCGTCCACGGGAGGGGTTCGGATGGCGAATCGAAGCAGTGCTCGGGACGACATGCTGCGCAGCGCTGCGCAGCTGTTTCGTCGACGCGGCGTTGACGCGACCTCGCTGGCCGACGTCATCGATCTTGCGGGCGCGCCGCGCGGCTCGATCTATCACCACTTTCCTCGCGGCAAGCCGCAGTTGGTGGAAGAAGCGACGCGAACTGCGGGAGCCGCCATGGGCACGATGATCTCGGCCGGCCTGACCGCGGCGGGACCCGCGGCCACCGTCCGGGCAATCATCGAGGGCTTTCGCAGCGAACTGCTGGCCACTGGCTTCGTAGCGGGGTGTCCGGTCGCTCCCGCTGCGCTCGAGGGGCTCAATGCTCCCGGTGCCGTGACGGCGGCGGGCGAGTCGTTCTCCTCTTGGGAGGACACGATCGCCGCGTCCCTGTGGCAGCGCGGCGTCGCCCGCGAGCGGGCTCACGCGTTGGCCACCTTTGCGATAGCGGCCATCGAAGGTGCGCTGATCATGTCCAAGGCGCAACGCTCGACTACGGCCCTGGATCGGACGGAGGGGGAGTTGTCGGCCCTGCTCGAGGCGGTCCTGGAGGCTTCGGCGGGCCGCTGACACCGACCTCGTGGAGGTACTCGATATTGCTATAACTGTCAGTAACAGCTAACTTCCCTTCAGGCACTATGCCGATCGTCATAGTCGAAGGGATTCTCATGTCGCTACCCACCACCTCCCGTCACTCGGTGGACGTCCCGCAGTTCCGTCGGCGATACCTCGCGCTGATCGTGATCTGCGCAGCCGAGCTGCTCGTCGTGTTGGACAACACCGTCGTCAACGTCGCACTGCCTCGATGGGACTGCAGTTGCGTGCCGACATGAGCGGACTGCAGTGGGTGGTCGACGCCTACACGCTGACGTTCGCGGGATTGCTGTTGGCGTTCGGTCACCTCGGCGATCGCTACGGCCGCAAGAAGGTCATGATTTTCGGACTGGCGGGTATCGCGGTGATGTCGGTCGGCGGCGCTGTCGCCGCCGATCTGGGACAGGTGATCGCGGCCCGTGCGGCCATGGGAGTGTGTGCGGCCGCAGTGTTTCCGGCGACCCTTGCCTGATCATCAACATCTTCACCGACGCAAGGAGCGAGCGCTGGCCATCGCGGCCTGGACGGCCATGGCCGGGTTCGCCATCGCGATCGGCCCGACGGCCGGTGGATTCCTTCTCGAGCATTTCTCGTGGCACTCGGTGTTCTGGATCAACGTTCCTGTCGCCCTGCTCGTTCTGGTGGCCGCGCTGGCCTGCGTACCGGAGTCGAAGGCAGAGCACGTCGGCAAGTACGACCCCCTGGGCATCGCGTTGTCGTTGGCCGGCATCACAATACTGGTCTGGGCGATCATCGAAGCGCCACACAACGGTTGGTTGTCTGCAACGAGCATCGGAGCCTACGCGGCAGGATCGGCAGCCGTCGTCGCTTTCGTCTGGTGGGAATTGCGAACACCGTCTCCGGTACTGGACTTGAACCTGTTTCGAAACCGGCGATTCTCACTGCCCGCCTTGGCCATTGCCGTGGCGTACTTCAGTATGTTCGGCTTCCTGTTCATGATCACCCAGTACTTCCAGGGTGTGATGGAGTTGACCCCACTGCAATTCGGCGTTCACTCGCTACCCTTCGCGATATCCATCGCAATCGGTGCGCCGCTGGCGACGATCATCGCGCAACGCATCGGAACCACGGCCGTGATCGTCTTCGGATTGGTGGTAATGAGCATCGGCATGTTCATCGCAGGTCAGGTGGAGGTCGAAACGCCTTATCTGGGGCCGGTTCTCGTCTCGATGGTTCTGATGGGCCTCGGCTTGGCGATCGTGCAGGGTCCTGCCACCGAGTCGATCATGTCCTCGGTGACGCTCGACGAAGCAGGTGCGGGCTCCGCGGTGAACGACACCACCCGAGAGGTCGGCGGAACGCTCGGAGTTGCCGTGCTCGGATCGATCGTCGCGTCGATCTACACCACACAGGTGAGTCCGAAGATCGACGCGATACCCGACGCGATCATGGAGCCCTACCAAAAGGCGTTCGCTCGCGAAACGGTCGTCAGCGTCATCGAGATCGTGAAAGCGCCCACCAACCCGGTCTTCGCGACGCAGAAGGCCGACCTGATCCACGCGATGAAAGCTGCGTGCCTGGAAGGCTTTCAGCTCGCGTCGTTCGTCACCGTCGGAGCCGCTATGACTTGTGCGCTTGCCGTCGCGCTGTTCCTGCCGTGTCGACGACCGGAGGGAAACGGTGTGCTGCTCGCGTGGCGCGGATCCGAGGACGCCGACGAGATCAGTTGAAGGGCGTGCCGCCGGTGACCGCGATGGTCTCGCCGGTGATGTAGCTCGATTCGTTCGATGCCAGGAAGACATATGCCGGTGCCAATTCCGCGGGTTGGCCCGGTCGTCCCAGCGGGACGGTCTCGCCGAACTTCTCGTACTTCTCCGCAGGCATCGTCGCGGGAATGAGCGGTGTCCATATCGGTCCGGGCGCAACAGCATTGACGCGAATTCCGCGCCCTGCAAGATCGCCGGCAAGGCCCTTGGTGAAGGCCACGATTCCCGCCTTGGTCGTGGCGTAGTCCATCAGTTCCGGAGAAGGGTTCGATGCCTGAATCGAGGTGGTGTTGATGATCGTCGAGCCTGCGTCCATGATCTCGGCAGCGCGTTTCGAAATCCAGAACAAGGCGTACAGGTTGGTCTTGAGCACCCGATCGAACTGCTCGGTGGTGATGTCGGCGATGCCGCCTATCTGTGCCATCTGAAACGCGGCGTTGTTGACGACGATGTCGAGTCCGTCGAGGACCTCGGACGCGGTGTCGACCAGTTGCACGCACTGCGACTCGTCGGTGAGATCGCAGGCGATGGCTCTGCCTGCGCGGCCTGCTCCCTCTATGAGGTCGACGGTGGTCTGCGCGTCAGGACCTTAGGACTCGAGGTGTGCGATGACGACGTCGGCACCCTCGCGCGCAAATGCAAGTGCAACAGCGCGGCCGATGCCCGAGTCGCCTCCGGTGATCAGAGCTTTGCGGCCGTGCAATCGACCAGATCCACGGTAGGAATCCTCACCGTGATCGGGAGAGGTGACCATGTCGCGGGTCAGTCCTGGGTGCTCGAGGCGTCCTTGCTCGGCCCGATCGGGCATCGGAAACGCGGTGGTCGGGTCGGATTTGCTGAACTGGTCGGACATTGTCGATCCTTGCCTCGGTGTGCGTGAAATGCTCCACGCGGCAAGTCGAACGAGCCGCTTCGATTCAGTGGAGACGACTCACGGCGCACGTGCCGTCCGGAGTCGCTGTCCTCCTGGGGTTTGCCGAATCGGGCGTACCGCAAACCTCAACCGATCATGCAGCGCGCGGATCCGCTCCGATGGTCACTGCGCCCAATGCGTCGAGAACGATGCGCGCGGGCCGCGTCGGAGCGTAGATCTCAAGCCGGCCCACACTGCGCGTGGCAGCGTCGACGATCACGCATGCGGACCCCGAGTACATGAAGGTGACCGCCGACAAGTCCAGCAGCACAACCGTTTCGCCGCGCAAGGCGTCGTCGAGCGCTTGCAACAGATCGGTGCGTGCCCGCAGATCGAGATCGCCCGTCGCTCGGACGACAGTCAGGCGAGGGGAGTAGAACTCGGTGCCGATGGAGTAACGAGCATTGCCGCGTTCGACGGGTGCGAGGCGAGAATCGAAGTGGTCGGTGACAGTCACGGTGCGAACCTCTCAGTTCGGATGGCCTAACGACCGACGTGCACGGGGTGGAACCCGAGGGCTACAGGTTCCGGTGCATGCCGTGCGGCAATCCTGACAGCGCAACGTCACCGAACCGAGGCCTGACCATCACGGACCGATAGCTAGTCGGTAACGAAAAGGTAACGGCAGATGTGACGCCGCTGAGCGTCGTTCAGGGCAATGTGTGGCCTGCCGCCCGGAACAGGCGGTACCACTCCTGCCTGGTCAGGCGTAGGTCCGAACCGCCGGCGGCTTCGACGATTCGCTCGGGATTCGTGGTTCCGAGCACAACCTGAATATCGGCCGGGTGCCTGGTGATCCAGGCCGTTGCCACCGCCGACGGGGTCGAGCCGTGTACGTGGGCGATCTCGTCCAATGCCACGTTCAGATCGGGATAGTTCTCGCGGTCGCCCACGAACACACCGGAGGATGTCCCGCTCTGGAACGGTGACCACGCCTGCAGGGTGATGCCGCGCGTTCGCGCGTAGTCCAGCAAACCGTTGTCGCGGTCGATCGACTGATCCTCGGCGCCCATGTTGGCGGTCAGGCCCGCCGCGATCAACGGCGAGTGCACGATGCTCAGCTGTACTTGATCGAACAGAATGGGTTGATTCACAGCAGTTTTCAGCAACTCGATCTGGCCGGGTGTGTGATTGGAGACGCCGAAGCCGAGGACCTTGCCCGACGCGTGCAGGTGGTCGAATGCTGCTGCAACCTCTTCCGGCTCGACGAGGGTGTCCGGTCGGTGCAGTAGAAGGGTGTCCAGGTGGTCGACGCCGAGGGCCGCGAGTGACGCCTCGACCGTGGTGACGATGTGATCCTCGGAGAAGTCGAACCAGCCCTCGCGAATGCCGACCTTGCTCTGAATACTGACGTGCTCGCGCTGCGACGAAGTCAGGGTGACCGCATCTCCGAATCGCTTCTCGCACGTGTGCGGGGCACCGCCGTAGATATCGGCATGGTCGAACACCGTGACGCCCACGTCGAGGGCGGTGTCCACCAGTCTCCTGATCTGGTTGTCGTCCAGATCGCTGATGCGCATGAACCCCAGCACGATGCTCGAGACTGCTGTTCCGGTGTGGGGGAGGGCGAAGGTTCGCATGTCGGTTACTCGAACTCCAGACGCATGGATTGGGTGGTTGCCTGCAGCAGCAGGGCGAAGCCGGTGAAGGAGACGACGATCGGAGCCCACAGCACCACCGCCACGAACGTGTCCACACCCCGCTCGACGACGATATAGACCGCGACGACGGTGGTGCCGAGCAGGCAGAGAGCGACGTGCGTGGCCAACCGCCACTTGTCGAAGAAGAAGCCGGCAAGCATGCCGATCGGGATGAGGAACGCGCACTTGCCGAGCGTGACCTCGGGCGCGAAATCTGCCGTGATGGTGGCACCGAAAATTGCGAAGTTCGCGATGACGACGAAGGCGAACGCCTGTCCGAGCGTCGGCCACGGACCGAACCACCAGAACGCGCCCATGATGTACGCGGCGATCATGCACGTCCACTGCACGATCGACGGGATCGTCGTCGTGGCTCCGTAGCCGAAGGCGAGCTCGAAGGTCACGACCACGGCCATGGCCAGGGCGGCAGCGGAGACGATGCGTTTGACCGCGGTGGTCAACGCGAGGCTGGTCATCACGCCGATACACCATTGATAATGCTCGTTGGATCTCGTCATGGCGCGAGTCATGTCAGCCCCCATCGTTCCAATCGGGCCCCGATTGAAACACAGCCGTCTGCGCCGGGGTTCGAGTTCGTTCATTTTTCCTGGCCGGCGACCCGCTCGCTCGGCACGTCGGTCAGCTGATGAGACGGTGCAACAGTGCGGGAAGTGTCTCGGTGATGTCGTGGCGGACGGCGACTCGGTGCCTCGCGGCATCCCCGAGGGTCCGCCGCCGATCCGAATCGGCCACAACCGTCGAAATGGCCGCAGCGAGGGCTGAGGCGTTGCCGGGCTCGACCAGTATCCCGGCACCGTCGACGAGGAACTCGTGGGTGCCGCCGTGGTCGGTTCCGATCACCGGCAGCCCGTGTGACATCGCTTCGAGAACCGACAACGGACCCGCCTCCGGCGACGTGCTTGCGGAAACGACCACGTCCCACCTCTGTAGCGCAGATTTCGCGTCGGTGTGCCCGAGGAACTCGACACGACCCGCGAGGTCCGTTCGAGACGCTCGCTCGTGGAGTTCTGCGACATACTCATGATCACCAGGGAAGCTGCCGCCGGCGAGTTCGACACGGATCTCGGGAAGAGTGGCCACGGCGTCGAGCAGAACTCGGTGGCCCTTCCACGGTGTCAGCAGAGCCAACATACCGATTACCGGCGGGGTGTGGAGTTCGCCGCCGAAGCGGGGCACCGGCCACGGCACTCCGTTGTGGGACACCACCACCGGAAGGCCGGCCGCGCGGAGGGGAACGGCCGTTGCTTCCGACACCGACACCGCGACGCGAAC
>NZ_BAOX01000116.1:0-13611 GCF_000813105.1 Rhodococcus sp. BS-15
CAGCAGCGCCTCGAATGCCGCCGCCGGAACCACCCACTGACCGTCCGGCTGCGCGTCGAGGTACCGAATCTCGAGGTGCCCGCAGGCACGCACCTGGGGGAACAGGGTGGTCAGGTGATAGTCGAGATCACTGGAGGTCGGCGCTCGTCCGACAAGGTCGGGATCGTCCAACCACTGAGCGAATGTGGTGCCCGCAGGCGCTTCCCAGTTCTGGGTGACGCCTTGGATGCAGAGCAGTGGAACGTCGAGTGCCCAGCGTGCGTAGTCGGCGATCGGGTCGCCGGTGTTCGGAACCGCAGTTCTACTGGAATCGGTTCTGCTGGAGTCGAGTTCGAGCCAGGTGCGCATCCGCTGCGATGTCCAGTTTCCCGCAGGCGCACCGGCGAGCTCGGGAGAGCGCGCGAACGCGGCCACGAAGGCAGGGCCGATGACGTGGAGCATGTGCCAGCGGGCGGCGACCTCGGCCTGATCACGTCCCGCATCGACGCTCACCTGAGCCGCAGCGGTGTTGCACATCATCAACTTCCCGAAGGGGCCGATGGTGGTGAACCGATTCTCCATCGCGCAGTACCGCGGTAGGACGAGGAGGCGTTCGGGTGCCCGAGCGGTATCGGCCGGAACGGATGCGATGTCTATGCCGCATTGCCGAGAATATCCCGCAGCAGCCGCGCATCGGCGTCGAGCATCGGTGCGAGTTGGGAAACGGATACATAAGGCGAACTGGACAATTCGACCTGACCGCCGGGTTCGAC
Source organism: Rhodococcus sp. BS-15 (assembly GCF_000813105.1). Lineage (NCBI taxonomy): Bacteria > Bacillati > Actinomycetota > Actinomycetes > Mycobacteriales > Nocardiaceae > Rhodococcus > Rhodococcus sp. BS-15. The sequence goes on from NZ_BAOX01000116.1 coordinate 753, forward strand.
GGTGACGATGCTGCCGCCCGGCAACGACAGGGCGGGTGATTCGGGATCGATACTGCGCGGGGAGTGAACACCGAGCGCAGAGGCCAGAGCAGAGAGGGTCGGGCGGGTTCCGTCGTCGAGGGCGGTGAGCCACTCGAGTTCGGCGCCGATGAGAGCCGGTGGCCCCAGTTTGAAACACACCTTCGACACGTATGCCTCTGCTGCCGGGCGCGAGCTCAGCCCGAGAGACTTCTCGTTGGACGACACTCATTCCTTCTTTCCGCACTCAACACGTTCTTCGCTACCGAACGTACCCAGCTGCGGGGATCGAAAACGCGGCGATCCCTCGTCTTGTCGAGGCTACCGATTGTGGAACTCTGGTGCCCGAGAGTTCGCTACCGAAAGGACGACCGATGCTCGATCACGACCGCATTCGACGCGACACCCCCGGTGCGTCGGGCCGCGTGTTTCTCGACAGCGCCGGATCCTCGTTGCCGCCGACCGTCGTCCTCGACACCGCGATCGCGCACCTGCGCCGGGAAGCAGAAATCGGTGGCTACCGGGCCGCAAGCGAACGACTCGATGACCTCGCCGCGGTCAAGACCTCGATCGGAACCTTGATCGGAGCGCAGGCGTCGACCATCGCACTGAGCGATTCTGCGACACGAGCCTGGACCGACTTCTTCTACTCCGTGCCACTCTCCCCTGGTGATCGAATCCTGCTGTGCGAGGCCGAGTACGCCAGCAACGCGATCTCCGCCCTCCACCGCGCCGAGGTCACCGGCGCGACCGTCGAGGTGGTGCCCAGCGACGAGTCGGGACGCATCGACCCGGACGCACTGGAATCGATGCTCGACGATCGGGTGAAACTGGTCTCGGTGGTACACGCCCCCACCAACGGCGGTTTGATCAATCCCGCCCGCGCCGTCGCCGATCTCGCACACCGCCACGGCGCACTGGTCCTGCTCGACGCCTGCCAGTCCATCGGGCAGCTGCGCGTCGACGTCGAGGAACTGGGAGTCGATGCTCTCTCGGCCACCGGCCGCAAATGGCTCCGCGGCCCCCGCGGAACCGGCTTCCTCTACCTGCGACCGGGATTGGCGTCGACGCTGCATCCACCGGCCCTGGACCTGCACAGCGCCCAATGGGTCGACCGAGAAACGTATCGAATGGCCGACGATGCCACGCGCTTCGAGTTCTGGGAATGCGACGTCGCGGCCAGGCTCGCGCTCGGGGCGGCCGTCGACTATCTGCTCGAACTCGGCATCGACCGCGTCGAAGAGGCCGTTGTCGAACGTGCCGAATACCTGCGGGCCGGGCTCGGAGAAATCCCCGGGGTGACGGTGCAGGACCTCGGCGATCGCAGGAGCGGCATCGTGTCCTTCACCGTCGACGGTGAAGATCCCGTGGCCGTGCGTGACCGCCTCGCCGACAGCTCGGTGACGGTGACCGTCAGCCACCGCGGCTCGACGCGACTGGACATGACGGGCCGGGGGCTCGACGCCGTCGTCCGTGCCTCTCCGCACTATTTCGTCACGTTCGCGGAGCTGGACACGATGCTCGCTGCGCTCGCACGTGAGTGACACTTCGTAGCGGGGTCGGCAGGAGTGGAGCCGGCGGAACGACCCGTCGAACCGTCGCTCACATGGGTTCTACGGAGGTAGAGAGCCACCCCTGCCCCCGAGACCGCGAGTCCGCCGAGTCCGAGCCAGGTGATCTCGTCGCCGAACATCACGAATGCCCACAGCATCGTCGTCGGCGGTGTCAGGTAGAGCAGCACACTGGCGCGGGTGGGACCGTTGCGGCGCAGCACGAACAGGTACGCGCCGTATGCCCCGAAGGTGGAGAGCACGACAGTCCAGGCCACGGCCGCCCAGAATCCCGTCGTCATGGGCGGTGCGGCGTCTCCGGCCAGCACACTCCACGTCATGAATCCGACTGCGCTGATGGAACATTGGATCGCCATCGCCAGGGCGATCGGCTCCTTCGGTGCCAGAATACGTTGACCGATCGTGCCCATCGACAGTGCCAGCATCCCCGCAGCGGGTAGCAGGTAGACCGGCCAGGCGAGATCGGCACCGGACAGGTCTCCGACCACCACCAGCGAGACACCCGCAATCCCGACGACCAGTCCCAGGGTCTGCCGTCCGCCGACGCGTTCGCCGAAGATCCTGCTCGACGCCATCGCGACCACCAGCGGCTGCAGTGCGGCGATCAACGCGGCGACACCGGGTGGCACACCCATCCCGATGCCGGTGATGGTGGCGCCGAGGTAGAGGAACTGACAGAACAGGCCGAGGACTGCGTGGATTCGGATGGCATGCCAGGTGGGGGTGAGCTTCCGATACCGGCACCACGCGATCAGCAGCGCCACGGCAGCGAGGTAGCGCCAGGCCAGAAGCGTGTGGGCGGGGGCTTCGGCGGTTCCGAGTTCGGCTCCGATGAATCCCGAACTCCACAGCACCACCAGCGCTGTACCTGCGATGGCGTCGACATTTGCTTTCATGCAGCGATGTAAACATACAGGTCTGTATACTCGCAGTGCACCTACTTCTCACCAGCGCTTTCGGAAGGCAACCATGCTCGACAAGCCACTCACCCCCGCCGGAGAACGCATCCTGACCGTCGCCAGCGAGCTGTTCTACGCCCGCGGCATCCGAGCCGTCGGGGTCGACCTCATCGCGGAGGAAGCCCACACCACGAAGAAGACTCTGTACGACCGATTCGGCTCCAAGGACGGCCTGGTGCAGCGGTACCTCACCCGCCGATACGGCCTGTGGTGCGATCACGTGACGCAGTACGTCGAATCCCTCGAACCCGGCGACGCACGCGTCCTCGGGGTGTACGACGCACTCGACGCCTGGATGCGCGACAACCACCGCGGGTGCGGATTCGTCAATGCCTTCGCAGAGTTCGGCGGCACCGACAGCCCGGTGCTCGCGACCATCGAGTCCGAGAAGAACTGGACGAGATCATTGTTCGCGCGGCTGGCCGCCGAAGCCGGATACCCCGACGCCGAACAGCTGGGAACTCGGTTGTCGCTGCTGCACGAGGGCGCGGTGGTGATGGGCACGGCAGGCGCGAGGGACGATGCGGTATCGGTGGCCAGGAGCGTGGCCGCCGAGTTGCTCACTGCGCTCGCAGCGGTGCGGACAGGTGCCCCAGGGGGCACATAACCAAGCCACTGCGCAGCATCGTGTATTGTTTCCCAGGTTGTCTCGGCGAGGGTGGATCCAGATTCTCAGGATCCACCGTTATCGACGCGGCTCGGCCCCGTTGGCCGCGCTCGTTCGTGTCCGCCCCGACGAGCTTGACCGCCCGACGAAGTACGCCGCACGAACCACTTTTATCAGGAGCATTCAGCACCATGGCATCGAAGGTAAACAATCTCACCGCGCAGGTCCGCACCGAATTCGGCAAGGGCGCAGCTCGCCGCACCCGCCGTGACGGCCTGGTTCCGGCGGTTCTCTACGGACACGGCACCGACCCTCAGCACCTCGCGCTCGACGCTCGCGCGTTCGCAGCCGTGCTGCGTAACGATGGCACCAACGCCGTGCTGACCCTCGACATCGACGGCGCATCGCAGCTGGCGCTGACCAAGTCGATCGTCGTGCACCCGATCCGTCGCAGCATCGAGCACGCCGACCTCCTCGTCCTGAACAAGGGCGAGCGCGTCACCGTCGAGGTCAACATCATCGTCGAAGGCGATGCCGCGCCGGGCACCCTGGTCGTCACCGACTCGACGTACATCGAGATCGAGGCCGATGCTCTCGAGATCCCGGAGAACTTCGTCATCTCCGTCGAGGACGCCCAGATCGACACGCAGTTCTACGCGAGCGATGTCCAGCTGCCTGACGGTGTCACCTTGACCTCCGACCCCGAGCAGCTGCTCGTCAACGTCACCGAGGCTCCGTCCGAGGAAGAGCTCGAGGCCGAAGGCGAAGGCACCGAGCCGGTCTCCGAGGAAGGCGAAGCCGAGACTCAGGAAGAGGCAGCGTCCGAGGACGAGAGCAAGGACAGCGACAGCTGATCTCGCTCCACCGACCACGAACAACGCGCTGTTCCCACACCGGGAGCAGCGCGTCGTTCGTTTCGAAGGCGTGATGAGACAATGACGACCGTGAGTGTTGACCCCGCAGCGCCGGCCCTGATCGTCGGCCTCGGCAATCCTGGCCCGCAGTACGAAAAGACCCGTCACAACGTGGGATTCATGGTGGCCGACGCCCTTGCCGGACGCATCGGCTCGGCGTTCTCCTCGCACAAGAAGTCCAACTCCGAGATCGTGCAAGCCCGTCTCGGCTCTCGCTCGGTGGTCATCGCCAAGCCGCGCACCTTCATGAATCTCTCGGGCCAACCGGTGGCTGCGTTGGCGCGTTTCTTCTCGATCGAGCCTGCGAACGTCGTGGTGGTGCACGACGAGCTGGACATCGATTTCGGCGCTCTGCGACTCAAACTCGGCGGCGGCGAAGGCGGCCACAACGGCCTCCGCTCGATCTCGCAGCACCTGAGCACCAAGGACTACCTGCGGGTGCGCGTGGGGGTCGGGCGGCCACCGGGGCGGATGGATCCGGCGTCGTTCGTGCTCAAGCCGTTCTCCGCAGCCGAGCGCAAGGACCTCGGCGTTGTCGTCGAGGAAGCCGCCGATGCCGCCGAGCTCCTCCTCTCGGCCGGCCTCGAAGCAGCACAGAACAGGGTGCACCCGCGCTGAACCGAGCGTCCCCAGTACGAGGCGCGCGCCCCTTCTCGCCTCCGAGCGCACACGCGCACCCCGCACAAAGGGTGTGAGGTCTCCCCCAGTTTCAGTTCAGCAGCGACGCCGAATTCGCCCGTCGCAGTTTGCCGCTCGACGTCTTCGGAATACTGCCCGGCCCGAGCACTGCAACGGTTCGCGGCCGCACACCCACCTCCGAGTGCACCGCGTGTATCACTTCACGTTCGATGCGCTTGACCTCGTCCGGCTTGTCGATGTCGTTGGTTTCCACTGCCACTGCGAAACTTTCGCGTTTGTCGCCGGCATCGAGCCGAATGGCGACGGCATTGCCCGGCCGCACACCTGCGACAGTGCCCGCTGCCCGTTCGATGTCGGTGGGATAGATGTTGCGTCCGCCCATGATGATGACGTCCTTGATACGTCCGCAGACGACCACCAGTTCATCCTCGGTGATGTAGCCGACGTCGCCGGTATCGAGCCAGCCGTCCGCGTCGAGCGTCGACACCGGGCCCTCGACGGTGATGTATCCGGGCGTGACCGCCTTGCCTCGCACCTCGATGATGCCGACGCCGCGTGCGGTGAGCACCTGCCCCTCCTTGTCGACGACGCGTCCCTCCAACCCGGGGACGAACTTGCCGAGCGTCGCCAGCGATCGGGTGTTGCCGCGCGTGGACGGGACGGCGCGGCCGAGGGTCTCGAGCAGGTCCGCGTCGACCACGTCGATCACCTGCCCCTGATCGGGATCCGGAATCGACACTGCGAGAGTCGTTTCCGCCATTCCGTAGACCGGAGCCAGAGCCAGCGGGTTCAGCTTGTACTGGGCCCCGGCCTCGGCGAGCGCGATCATGGTGTCCGGATCGACCGGCTCGGCTCCGTTCCAGGCGTACCGCAGAGTCGACAGATCGAGATCCAGATCGTCCTCGGCCTGACGCAACCGCCGCGCCAGCAGCGAGTACGCGAAATTCGGTGCTGCGGTGACGGTTCCGCGGTACTTGTGAATCAGCTTGGCCCACAACAGCGGCGAGCGCAGAAAGTCCAGTGGAGTGATGCTGACGACCTCGGCACCGACCTGCATCGGCACCGACAGAAAGCCCACCATCCCCATGTCGTGGAACAGTGGCAGCCAACTGACCATCACGTCGAAATCGACATCGAATTCGATGCGGTCGATCATCGCGTAGGCATTGACGTAGAAGTTCTCGTGCGTGATCCGCACGCCTTCGGCGAACCGGTCGAGCCGGACGTGAGTTGCTGCAGCGCGATATCGGACTCGGCCGTCGGCACCGGATCGATATCGCGACCGGTCTTCATGTCCTCGATCTTCAGCACGGTGATGCCGCGCTCCTCGAGCACGGGCGCGGCGATGTCGAACGGAGCCCCGAGAATCACGGCCTTCGCCTCGATCATCCGCACGACGGTCTCGGTGTCCTCACCCCAGACGGCGAGGTCGGTCCGCGGAGTCGGCTGGTGCAGCATCGTCACCGATCCCCCGCGCATCCACGTCGCCTGGCACGCGGGCGCGATATCCACCGGCTGACCGGCCAGGATCCCGATCGCGTCCCCGTGTTCGACGCCTGCGTCGGCCAGAGCCCCGGCCATTCGCCGCGCCTGCTCGTGGATCTCACCCCAGGACTGCCGAAGCGCCTCGTCGGGCTCGCCGGTGACCAGACCGTGCTTGCTGGTGCTCGCGGTCTCGAACATCTCTTCGGTGAACTTGCTCAACGCTTGTCTCCTCGTGAGGGATCTCCCGGCCCACCGTTCACAGTAGGCACTCCCGCCCCGACCGCGGGGAACAACGGGCCGCGTATCCTTGAATTTTGCCCCGGCCACTCTTTCGGTGCCGCCCTTGCTACGAGAATGAGGTCTTCGTGAGTACCCCGTCCAGCACCCCCGACGTCGACGCAACGCTCGAAGGGTCCGGACCGGCAGCGCTCGACGAGTCCGGAACCACCCGAAGCCAGGCCAAAGAGCTCGAGACGGAGGTCGCGAGGCGTCGAACATTCGCGGTGATCTCGCACCCCGACGCCGGTAAGTCGACGCTCACCGAGGCCCTCGCCCTGCATGCACGTGTCATCTCCGAGGCCGGTGCCATCCACGGCAAAGCCGGCCGCCGCTCCACCGTCTCCGACTGGATGGAGATGGAGAAGGCCCGCGGTATCTCGGTGAGTTCGACTGCGCTGCAGTTCAATTACCAGACCTCCCCCGACGCCGAAATCACCAACGTCATCAACCTCGTCGACACCCCCGGCCACGCCGACTTCTCCGAGGACACCTACCGCGTGCTCACCGCCGTCGACGCGGCCGTGATGCTGATCGACGCCGCCAAGGGCCTCGAACCGCAGACCCTCAAGCTCTTCCAGGTGTGCCGCCAGTTCGGCATCCCGGTCATCACCGTGATCAACAAGTGGGACCGCCCGGGCCAGTCGCCGCTCGAGCTGCTCGACGAAATCGAGTCGCGGATCGGCCTGACACCGACGCCCCTCTACTGGCCCGTCGGGATCGCCGGTGACTTCCGCGGCCTGCTCGACGTCCAGGACGGCAGCTACATCCGTTTCACCCGTACCGCCGGTGGAGCGACCATCGCGCCCGAAGAATTCTTGACGGCCGAGGCCGCGGCCGAACGTGAGGGCGTCGACTGGGACACCGCCGTCGAGGAGAGCGATCTGCTGATCTCGAGCGGTCAGCAGCACGATCAGGAGATGTTCCTGGCCGGTCAGACGTCGCCGGTGATCTTCGGCTCCGCGATGCTCAACTTCGGCGTCCGGCAGATTCTCGACACCCTCGTGGCCCTCGCGCCGCCCCCCCGGCCCGCGCGACGACGTCTCCGGCGGCGTACGCGAGGTCACCGACCCGTTCAGCGCCGTCGTGTTCAAGGTGCAGGCGGGCATGGACACCGCGCACCGCGACCGACTGGCATTCATGCGCGTGGTCTCCGGTGTGTTCGAGCGCGGCATGGTCGTCACCCACTCGCAAACCAAGAAGCCGTTCACCACCAAGTACGCGTTGACGGTGTTCGGTCGCGATCGTACGACCGTCGAGAACGCCTACCCGGGAGACATCGTCGGCCTCGTCAACGCGACCGCACTGGCCCCGGGGCACACGCTGTACACCGACAAGAAGGTCGAGTTCCCGCCCATTCCGTCGTTCGCACCCGAGCACTTCTCGGCCCTGCGCGTCGACAGCGCCGACAAGTACAAGAAGTTCCGCCGCGCCGTCGAGCAACTCGACTCCGAGGGCGTCGTTCAGGTGCTGCGCAACGACATTCGCGGCGACGCGTCCCCCCGTACTCGCCGCCGTCGGCCCCATGCAGTTCGAGGTGGTCACCGCACGCATGAAGACCGAGTTCGGCGTCGACGCTCGAATGGAACCACTCGGATACTCCCTTGCCCGACGCACCGACGCGGCCTCGGCCGTCGAGTTGGGTCGCCAACGCGGCGTCGAGGTCTTCACCCGCACCGACGGCGCACTACTGGCACTGGTGAGCGACAAGTGGCGTCTGCAGTACATCCAGAAGGAAATGCCCGAGCTGACCCTCGAACCACTCGTCGCCGCAGGTGATCAGTAGCACCCGTGCTGATCGATCTGCTCGACGCCGAATTCTCCGTTCTCGGGCACCCGATTCTGTGGCGTGAGGTGGTCGGCAACGGGTTCGGCCTGCTCTCGGCGATCGGCGGGATGCGACGCGTCGTGTGGGCGTGGCCGGTGGGGATCGTCGGAAATGCACTGCTGTTCACCGTCTTTCTGGGCGGCGTGTTCCACACCCCGCAGGCGCTCGATCTGTACGGCCAGGCCGGGCGACAGCTGATGTTCATCGCCGTGAGCGTCTACGGGTTGATCCGCTGGATGCGGGATTCGAAGCGGTCGGGGGCAGCCGTTCTACCGCGGTGGGGCACAGCGCGGGAGCGGACGGCGATGATCGTCGTCGCGGTTGTCGGCACCGTGGTGTTCGCGCAACTGTTCGGCTACCTCGGCTCGTTCGGCAAGTGGGCCGACGCGTGGATCTTCACCGGATCCATGCTGGCGACCTTCGGAATGGCGCGTGGACTCACCGAGTTCTGGCTGATCTGGATAGCGGTGGACATCGTGGGCGTTCCGCTGCTGATCGTCGCCGGGTTCTATCCGTCCGCGGTTCTCTACCTCGTGTACGCCGCGTTCGTGGCCTGGGGATTTGCCGTGTGGTTCAGAGTGCAGAACAAGAACTTCGGTCAAAAAATGGCGTCGTAAACAATCGTGATGCTACTCTCAGCGTGTCCGAACAAACTTCGAGTACGTTTCTGCGTGCTCGACGCCGAGTAGCCCGTCCTGATCGATACCCGATCGTGACATCTCGGCGCGGAACCACCTGGGAATCACGATGAAGTGGAAAACGACATGACTAAGGGATCGAACTACCCATTGGCCGGGATCAAGGTCGGTGGCGCTCCCGCGCATCGTTTGGCGACGCCGCCGAAGTCCGATTCCGCTTCACCCGCCGGTGGCCGCACCGATTCTTCGGCGGCAGCGCCCGCCGAGAAGGCGGTCGAGACCCCTACAACCGAGAAGTCGGAGGCAGTGGTCACGTCCACCGAGAAGGCGTCCGCAACAACGCCTGCACCAGCAACGTCGTCCGACACGGATTCAACGCCCCCCCGCGCGGATCGACGTCGTCCAGAGAAGCCCGCCACGGAATCGAACGAGGTTGAAGTGACTACAAGCGATCAGATCTCAGAACACGGCCTGCCCACCAACGGCCGCTCCAGCGCCTCGCCGTCGCTCGGTCGCGGCCAGGGACCCGACCGTCGCACCGCCATGGGCGTCGCCTCGGTACGCATCGCAGGCCGCTTGACCCAGAACGAGCTCGGCAGCCGCACCGGCGACATCCGCACCCCCGACACCTCCGTCGGCCCCGACGAGCTGCTCCAGCTCCTCGGCGAATACCTCGTCTCGGGTGGCCTGCAGAACCCCGAGATCCACGTGCGCTCCAACGGCCAGACCATCGTGCTGGACCTGCAGAACCCCGCCAAGGGCTACCGCTGACCGGTATCGGTCACAACAGCTGCTGGAATGCCTCTGGTCGCACCATCTCGAGTACCAGAGGCTTCCATTGCGGCGCTCGGTCCTTGTCGACCAACACAGCACGAACACCCTCGGCGAAGTCCGGTTCGGTGATGATCCACGTCGCCATCCGCAACTCCCGATCGAGGCATTCACGCAACGTGCTGTCGGCCCCTCGCGTGATCAGCGCGTCTGTGGCCATCAGGGACGTCGGCGACAGCGTCGCCAACTGAGTCTTCGTGGTCCGCGACCAGGGTGTGTCGCACACCAGAGCATCGATGATGTCGACGAGTGAGTTCCTCTCGAACACCGCTGCCACCGCCTCCGCGTCGAACGACAGCTCGGTCGTCGACGGCGCAGTGGTGTATCGATCCAACACCTCGTGCAAATCCACGCCTGCGAGGATGTCCTGCTTCAGAGCGGACACGACCTCGCTCGGGCAGAAATGCGTCGCCAATCCCAGTGCGAGCGCATCGGATCCGGTGATCCGAGTTCCCGTCAGCGCAAGATACCGTCCGACATGGCCCGGCAGGCGCGAGAGAAAATAGCTCGACCCCACATCCGGCACAAAACCGATCGCCGTCTCCGGCATGGCCAGCACGGCGTTCTCGGTGACGATGCGGACGCTGCCGTGAATCGAAATACCCAGGCCACCGCCGAAAGCCGCTGCTTCGATGACGGCAATGTACGGCTTGGGGTAGCCGGCAATCAACTCGTCGAGGTCGTACTCCGCCGCAAAATACGCCGGACCGGCCTCGTGGTCACCGTCGACGACGGCCTGCCGAATCGCCTTGATGTCGCCGCCCGCGCAGAACGCCCGAGGTGAACTGCTCGTCACCAGAACAGAAGTGACCGCGTCATCGTCTCGCCACGCATCGAGGGCGGCTCGGATGCCGTCGATCATGGCACCGTTCAACGAGTTCAGAGCCTCCGGCCGGTTCAGGACAATATGCCCTACGCCGCCCACGATCTCGGCTTCGACAACGGCCACTGTTGACTCCTTCACACGCAGATCGTTCGACGCGTAACAGTAGCGCTATTCGCGAGACTCGACCGACCGCGGACGCGCATCACCGGGAATGTCGGCGGTGAGACAGGGCCGCTCTTCCGCCGTGAACCAACCGCGGTAGAGAAACAACTGTCCGAGCACCGGGCTCTTCACCTCGATCTCGATGCGATGCCGTTCCTCGACCGCATCCCACCACTCCCGGCCGATCGTCACCGCCGATGCCACCTTGGGCAGCTTCGGCGCAAGAGGGCCCAGCAGGAATCGCGGCACCTCGCTCTCGAGCACCAGGCCACCATCGGCATCGACCTCACACCTGGTGTGCACCACCATGTCCGAGGAGAAACCCAGGTAGTCCAATGCATACGTGTCGGACTCGGCGGAGGACACCATCACCGAGTTCATCCCCTGCGGGCGACCCGCGAAAGCGAAGCGACGCACGAAAGACAGTGTCTCGCGGCCCAGTTCGTCGACGTAGGCGTAGTTGGCGATGGTGAACGGCACGTCCTTGCCGATACCGGCGGGAAAGAGACCACGCTTGCGTCCGGCCCACAGCAACGGCGGCGGCACCAGCCGAGAATGCGTCATCTCCTCCATCACGCCCACCCCGAACTGAGCAAGATTGTCCGAGGACTGCAATCCGAAGCGCCACTGAACCTTGGGATGCAGCCGGGAGAAATCCGAACCGAGTACTTCCGCGACGACCGATGTCATGACTTCAGTATGCGACTTCGTCGCAGTGGTGCGTTTAAGTGCCCTCTGGGGAACTCAAACGCACCACTGCGGCTCCGCCGCACTACTCCAGCTCGGCGGCCAGTTCCATCCATCGTTCCTCGGCGACGTCCTTGTCGGCGAGAACCTGCTTGAGCTCGGTGTCGAGGGCGACGAGCTTGCCCTGCTCGGTGGACGCGTCGACCAGTTCGGCGTGCAACTCGACCTCACGCTTGGACAGCCGAAGAACGAGCTTCTCGAGCTTGCTGAGTTCCTTGCGGGCCGCGCGCTCGGAGGCCGCGTCCCTGGTTGCCTTTCGCGGCACCGTGCCGGTGGTCAACGAATCCGGTGTGGCTTCGGCTGCGAGAACCGCGCGGCGACGCAGGTACTCGTCGATGCCGCCGGGCAGATTGGTGAGCTTGCCATCGCCGAACAGTGCCCAGGTGGAATCACAGATGCGCTCGATCAGGTACCGATCGTGACTGATGACGACGAGAGTGCCCGCCCAGCCGTCGAGGATGTCCTCGAGCTGCTGCAGGGTGTCGATGTCGAGATCATTGGTGGGCTCGTCGAGCAGCAGCACGTTCGGCTCGGCCATCAACACGCGGGTGAGCTGCAGCCGCCGACGCTCACCGCCGGAGAGATCGCCGACGGGGGGTGCGCTGACGTGCCGGGGTGAAACCGAGCCGCTCCGCGAGCTGCCCGGCAGAAATCTCGCGGTCGCCCAGGGTGATCCGCTCGGCTACTTCCTTGACCGCGTCGAGAACCCGCAGTTTCTTGGGTAGGTCGTCCAATTCCTGCTTCAGCCAACCGATCTTGACGGTCTGGCCCTGGATGCGCTTGCCTGCAGCAGGCTGCAGTTCACCGGCGAGCGTGCGGAGCATCGTCGTCTTACCCGAGCCGTTGACGCCGACCAGACCGACGCGCTCACCGGGAGCCAGACGCCAGGTGAAGTCCTTCACCAGCTCGCGGCCGTCGGGAGTCTCCAGGCGCGCGTCCTCGAGTTCGATGACGACCTTGCCAAGTCGGCGCTGAGCGAACGAGGACAACGCGACGGAGTCACGCGGGGCGGGAACGTCGGCGATCAGCGCCTCAGCCGCCTCGATGCGGTACTTCGGCTTGGAGGTGCGGGCAGGGGCACCGCGGCGCAGCCACGCCAGTTCCTTGCGGGCGAGGTTGCGTCGACGCTCCTCGGACGCGTCGGCCTGACGGGACCGCTCGGCACGGGCGAACACCCAGTCGTTGTAACCACCCTCGTAGGCCTCGACGCCGCCGCCGACCACTTCCCACGTGCGATTGGCGACGGTGTCGAGGAACCAGCGATCGTGGGTGACGACCACCAGCGCACTGCGACGGCTGACCAGGTGCGCGGCCAACCACTGCACGCCCTCGACGTCGAGGTGGTTGGTCGGCTCGTC
>NZ_BAOX01000115.1:0-13668 GCF_000813105.1 Rhodococcus sp. BS-15
CTCGGCGTCCCCCGGCCGGCACACCGCACTCAACGCGCTGGCGGCGTTCGTCGCGGCGCGCCAGGTCGGTGCCGGAGTCGAGGAACTGCTGGCCGGGCTCACCGGTTTCGGCGGAGTGCATCGGCGTTTCCAGTTCACCGGACGTGAGCACGGCGTGCGCGTGTTCGACGACTACGCGCACCACCCGACGGAGGTGCGCGCGGTGTTGACGGCTGCCCAGGCTCTCGTGGCGGGTCAGGACCATTCGGGTCTCGAGCAGGGCCGCGTCGTCGTCGTGTTCCAGCCGCACCTGTATTCGCGGACCGCGACGTTCGCCGAGGAGTTCGGTGCCGCGCTGTCGTTGGCCGACGAGATCGTCGTGCTCGACGTCTACGGCGCGCGCGAGGAGCCGTTGCCCGGTGTGACGGGGGCGCTGGTTGCCGCTTCGGTGACCAAGCCGGTGAACTATCAGCCGGATCTGTCGTTGGTGGCCAAGCAGGTCGCCCATCTGAGTGTGCCCGGCGATGTCGTGATCACCATGGGTGCCGGTGACGTGACGATGCTCGGCGGACCGATTCTCGATGCGCTTCGCTCGAAGACCGATTTCGGTGCTGCGACCGGCCGCGGAGTACCGAAGGATCGGCCGTCGACGTGACCCGCCGCTCCGATCGAGTCCGTTCTTCGAGGTCGGGAACAGCTGCAGGAGAGGGTGATTCGCCGTCCGCGGTCACCGACAAGCAGGCGCGCGCGCTGGCGCGTGAAGAAGAGCGCGCCCGGGTGAAGCGGTCGCGGCGCAAGGCCTTGGTCATCGCACTGGCCGTGGTGGTCGTCGTGGTGGGATCGGCTGCGCTGGTGTACTTCACACCGCTGTTGTCCGTTCGCACCATTGCGGTCGCGGGGGCGTCCTCGGTGTCCGAGGAGGAGATCCTGGATCGGCTGGACGTACCCGTCGGTCTTCCGCTGGTTCGGGTGGACACGGCGGCCGCGGCGCAGCGGGTGGCGACGATTCCGGCGCTGGCGACGGTTCGTGTGCAACGGAAGTATCCGTCCACCGTGCAGGTGACGGTGGAGGAGCGAACACCGGTGGCGTTCTTCGATTCTCCGGACGGCACCCATCTTCTCGACTCCTCGGGGGTCGATTTCGCGATCGCGCCGCCACCGCCCGGGGTGGTGCGTCTGGTGACCGACAACCCGGTGTTCGGTGATCCGGTGACGAAAGATGCACTCGCGGTTCTCGATACGTTGCCACCGCTGCTACGCGATCAGGCAGGCGAGCTGCGCGCGAGCACGCTGTCCGACATTTCGATTCTGCTGCTCGACGGGCGCACCGTGGTGTGGGGCAGCAAGGACGACTCGCAACGCAAGGCCGCGGTGGCGATCGCGTTGCTGTCCCAGCCCGGTCAGATCTTCGACGTGTCGAGTCCGGATCTGCCCACCACCAAATAGTTTCGACGTGGTCGACGGGAATTTCTCGCGCGGCGTCGGCGCGCCTAATGGCGATAGTCGTCGGCGATGAATAGCGTTTCGACCAGTTCAGTACTTGACATAACTCTAAGCCTGTGGTTTAGGTTGAGGGTTTTCCACATTTCACGCAACAATCCACGGAAGGCGAGAGCCCATGACGCCCCCCGCACAACTACCTCGCCGTAATCAAGGTCGTCGGCATCGGCGGCGGCGGCGTGAACGCGGTCAACCGCATGATCGAACAGGGACTCAAGGGAGTCGAGTTCATCGCGGTCAACACCGACGCTCAGGCCTTGCTGATGAGTGACGCAGACGTCAAGCTCGACGTGGGTCGCGAGCTGACCCGCGGACTCGGCGCAGGTGCCGATCCCGAGGTCGGCCGACGCGCAGCAGACGATCACAAGGACGAGATCGAAGAGGTGCTCAAGGGTGCCGACATGGTGTTCGTCACCGCAGGCGAGGGCGGCGGCACCGGTACCGGTGGTGCTCCCGTCGTCGCCAACATCGCTCGCAAGCTCGGTGCACTGACCGTTGGTGTCGTCACTCGGCCGTTCTCGTTCGAGGGCAAGCGGCGCGGTGGACAGGCCGACACGGGCATCCAGCAGCTCCGTGAGTCCTGCGACACGCTCATCGTCATCCCGAACGATCGACTGCTTCAGCTCGGCGACGCGGCCGTCAGCCTCATGGACGCATTCCGCAGCGCCGACGAGGTATTGCTCAACGGCGTTCAGGGCATCACCGACCTGATCACCACTCCAGGCCTGATCAACGTCGACTTCGCCGACGTCAAGGGTGTCATGTCCGGCGCGGGCAGTGCGTTGATGGGCATCGGATCCTCCGCGGTGAGGGTCGAGCCATCAAGCAGCCGAATCGGCGATCAACTCGCCGCTGCTCGAAGCGTCGATGGAAGGTGCACGCGGAGTGCTGCTCTCCATCGCCGGTGGATCCGACCTCGGTCTGTTCGAGATCAACGAGGCCGCCTCGCTGGTGCAGGAAGCCGCACACATCGACGCCAACATCATTTTCGGCACCGTCATCGACGACTCCCTCGGCGACGAGGTCCGCGTGACCGTCATCGCCGCAGGCTTCGACGGCGGAACCCCGACGCGGCGTCCGGTCGAAGCGGCCACCTCCACACGTGGACCGATCGGATCGGCTCGCTCGGGCGAGGTGTCCTCCAGGTCGAGCGACAGTTCCGACGGTGCCGTGTTCCGCGACCCGGTAGGCGCACCGAGTGGTAGCAGTCTGCCGCCGCTGAACTCGTCGAGCTCGTCCAACCGCGAATCGTCCAGCCGCGAGTCCGCAGCCGGTCACGGCCGTGACTCGGGCGGCCAAGGCCGCGAGTCCGTCGGTTCCGGCCGTCGCGTGCCGATCGCCGAGGACGAGGGCGAAGACGAAGTCGATGTGCCGTCCTTCATGCGGCGGTGAGTGACACCGCATCCGCCGGTCCGTTTCGTGTCCGACGCGTCTCGACGACGCGGGACGGCGGCGTCTCGGCACCACCGTTCGACACGTTCAATCTCGGCGACCACGTCGGTGACGACCCCGCTGCGGTGGAGGCCAACCGTCGACGCCTCGGCGATCGACTGGGCATGGGACTCGAACGGCTCGTCTTCATGGAGCAGGTCCACGGACGCACCGTCACGGTGGTCGACGGTCCGGTGTCCGAGCCGCTACCGATGACCGATGCGTTGGTGACGACGCAACGTGATCTCGGTCTGGTGGTGTTGACTGCCGACTGTGTGCCGGTCCTGCTCTCCGACGAGGAGGCCGGAGTGATCGCCGCCGTGCACGCAGGACGGGTCGGAGCCCGCATCGGCATCGTGCCTCGCGTGTTGGCCGCCATGGTCGAGCTCGGTGCGGTCCCGGCGCGCATCGGTGCGTTTCTGGGTCCGGCCGCGAGTGGTCGCCAGTACGAGGTGCCCGCGTCCATGCGAGCGGACGTCGACCAGCATCTCCCCGGCAGCGCGACGACGACCGTCCGCCATACCCCCGGGCTCGACATTCCCGCCGGTATCCGAGCTCAACTGCTCGCCGCGGGAGTATCCGGCGTGGCTCAGGATCCTCGATGCACCATCGAGGATCGGACGTTGTTCAGTCACCGTCGCGAAGGATCGACCGGTCGAATTGCCAGTGTCGTATGGATGGACAGCACATCCTCAGGTGATCGGCCCGAATCGGCCGATCGGTGAACGGGCAGAGAAGGTTGTCATGAGCGAACTCAGCGGCAGCGCGTCGGGCCCGGACCGGGCGCGCGAGATCGACACATCGTTGACGTCGGTGCGCGAGCGGTTGCATCGCGCATGTGTCGACGCGGGCCGGTCGCCCGCCGACGTGGCTCTGTTGCCGGTGACCAAGTTCTTCCCTGCCTCGGACGTGCGAATTCTGTACGACCTGGGGTGCCGCGACTTCGGAGAGTCCCGGGAGCAGGACGCGTCGTCCAAGGTCGCCGAGACTGCCGACGATTTCAGCGCCGATCCGCCTCGGTGGCACATGATCGGACACCTGCAGCGAAACAAGGCGAAGTCGGTGGCCGCGTGGGCGCACTCCATTCATTCCGTGGACAGTGCGCGGTTGGTGACCGCTCTGTCCAAGGCGACGGCGGCGGCACTGGACGAGGGTGTGCGTCGGACCGAACTCGACGTGATCGTTCAGGTCAGCCTCGACGGGGATGTGCATCGCGGAGGCGTCGAACGCGAGGAACTGCACGAGCTTGCGGACGCGGTGTCGAATGCCTCCGGGTTGCGTCTGGCGGGGTTGATGGCGGTGCCACCGCTCGATGCAGATCCGGACGCCGCATTCGCCGACCTCGAGAGTCTGCACGCGCGACTTCTCGTGGATCATCCCGGAGCGCTCGAGCTGTCCGCGGGCATGACCGGAGACCTGGAAGCTGCTGTGCGGCACGGATCGACGTGCGTGCGTGTCGGTACCGCAATACTCGGCGCGCGGCCGATAACCTCGCAATAACAGTCCATGGATCACATCAGTCACAACAGACACTTGCGAACCTGGAGATGGACAGTAGACACACCGCCACGGAAGGCAGAACGATGAGCACCCTGCACAAGTTCAAGGCGTACTTCGGCATGGTTCCGCTCGCCGACTACGAGGACGACTACCTCGACGATCCGGACACGCGACGCAGCTCCCGTGGTGGTCGCGACAGCTACGACGACATCGACGAGCGTGATTTCGTGAAGCCGTCCTTCGGTGGATCGCGGCACGCACAGGTCGAGGACGACTACGACGATTACGAGGCACCCCGTCCGGCGGCCACGCTGGCACCGATCGGTGGACGAGGACGCGGCGCGGCACCGAGCACGCGCGGTGCGGCAACCAGGGGAGCGCTTGCCATGGACACTCGGATGGACATGCGCGCAGAGACCCGACGCAGCCCGATCGTGGACGACGGCGGCCCGCTCTCGAAGATCACCACGCTGCGACCGCGTGACTACAGCGAGGCCCGCACCATCGGTGAGCGCTTCCGCGACGGCACGCCGGTCATCATGGACCTGGTCGAGATGAGCAACGCGGACGCCAAGCGGCTGGTCGATTTCGCTGCCGGGCTCGCTTTTGCACTCCGCGGTTCCTTCGACAAGGTGGCCACGAAGGTCTTCCTGCTCTCGCCGGCCGACGTCGACGTCTCGCCGCAGGAGCGCAGGCGGATCGCCGAGACCGGTTTCTACAGTCAGCAGTGAGATATTCACTGTTCGGGGTGGTAGTTCAGGGCTGTGACCAGCGCACTTTGCTCAGCCCGGCGAAGTCAGGCAGAGTATAGCCGTGATCGTGTTCACGGTGATCAACATCGTATTGTTTCTTTTTTGGCTCCTTCTCATCGGTCGAATCATCGTCGAGTTCATCAGGACTTTCGCGAGAGATTGGCAACCGACCGGGTTGGTCGTCATCATGCTCGAGGCGATCTTCACGGTGACAGACCCGCCGGTGAAGTTTCTCCGGAAGATAATTCCACCGCTCAACCTCGGTGGAGTGCGACTGGACCTGTCCATCATGGTTCTGCTTTTCGTCGTCTTCATCGCGTGGAATGTGACCAGCAGTCTCGCGGCCTGAGGCCGAAGTTGAATGTTAGAACGCGGGACCCAGCGCATGCTGCGTGTCCCGTGTGACAGAATGGACGCCAGTTACAGTTTGATTGTTCTGCACTCGCGCGGAATGGCATATAACTGAATGCTTGCTCTACCGCCCCAAGACGCGTGAAGGGATCCTTCCATGCCGCTGACTCCAGCTGATGTGCACAATGTCGCGTTCAGCAAGCCGCCCATCGGTAAGCGCGGTTACAACGAAGACGAGGTCGACGCTTTTCTCGACCTCGTCGAACAAGAGTTGTCGCGACTGATCGAAGAGAACGCCGACCTACGCCAGCGGGTCGGTGAGCTCGATCAGGAGCTTGCGGATTCCAAGAACGCTGCGCGGCAGAGCCCGCAGTCGGCTCAGGTCGCGGCACCGAAAGCCGAGCCACAGCGTCCGGTCGATCCTCCCAAGCCACCGCCCGTGGTGCAGCAGCCCGCACCGGTCGCACCCGTTGCAGCAGCCCCGCAGCAGAGCGGCGACTCCAACATGCAGGCCGCCAAGATTCTGGGCCTTGCTCAGGAGATGGCCGATCGTCTCACCGGCGATGCCAAGTCGGAGTCCGAGCAGCTGCTCGGCAACGCGCGCACCAACGCCGAGCGTTTGGTGTCGGATGCACGTACGCGTTCCGAGTCGATGATGTCCGAGGCACGGCAGAAGTCCGAGTCGCTGTTGTCCGACGCGCAGACCCGGTCCGAGACCCAGCTGCGTCAGGCAAAGGAGAAGGCCGACGCACTGCAGGCCGACGCCGAGCGCAAGCACACCGAGATCATGGCGACGATCAACCAGCAGCGCTCCGTGCTCGAGGGGCGTATCGAGCAGCTCAAGACGTTCGAGCGTGAGTACCGTGTGCGGCTCAAGTCCTACCTCGAATCGCAGCTCGAAGAGCTCGAGAACCGTTCCTCGGCTCTGCCGGTGGACAACGGGCAGGACAACTTCAACCAGGACAATCAGTCCTCGGGGTACAGCCAGTCGTACGCCAAGGGCAACTGACGCACCACCCTCCTCCGACGCCGACGCCGACGATTGCGGCAGCGTCGGGACCAGGTTGTCGCGTCGAGTGGTGAGCGAGGAATCGGTGTGTTGGTCCTGACTCTCGGCGCAGCAGCGATCGGCTTCGGCTTTCTGTCCTCGCCCTGATGACGGGTTCCGTCGTCTGGGCGTGGGCCTGCATAGTCGTCTGTATCGTGGGTGCAGTTCTTCTGCTGGTCGGAGCGCTCACGGGCCGACGGCCTCCGCCCGAGCTCGACAGGTAGCATCACGAATCAGGCAGTCGTATTTCAGGCGTCGATCCGGCCATCACCGGGGAGCTTTCGGAAGAACGACGCCGGGACGACGCGCTCAGGTGTATCGGAACGGCGTTCAGTAGAACCGAACGGGCGAGCCCGTCACAGCTCAACTGGAGTGGCGCGCTCCGACGGCAGGGTCGTCGAGAGTGTGCAAGCGGGGTGGTACCGCGGTGTCGGGCGAACAGATCGCCCGGATGTCGTCCCCGTGCCAACTTTGCGTCGCGTCTCGCACGCGGCCGGCACGGAGGAGACATGACATGACAGATGCAAGCGCCCGTCCGAACTCGGGGTCGTACCCGTTGGTCGACCTGGCCGAGGGCCGATCGGGCAGCGTCCCGTTCCCCGATCTCGAGCGCATCGTTCTGCACGAGTGGGCCGAGGACGGCACCTTTCGAGCCAGCATCGACAACCGGGCAGGTGCCGAGGAGTTCGTCTTCTACGACGGGCCGCCCTTCGCGAACGGTCTGCCGCACTACGGCCACCTGCTCACCGGCTACGTCAAAGACCTCGTTCCACGATTCCAGACGATGCGGGGCAAGAAGGTCGAGCGTCGCTTCGGGTGGGATTGCCACGGTCTGCCCGCAGAGCTGGAAGCCGAGAAGCAGCTCGGCATCAAGGACAAGTCCGAGATCGACGAGATGGGCCTGGCGAAGTTCAACGCCTACTGCAAGCAGTCGGTACTGCAGTACACCGACGAGTGGCGGGACTACGTGACACGGCAGGCGCGGTGGGTCGACTTCGACAACGACTACAAGACCCTCGACGTCGACTTCATGGAGTCGGTCATGTGGGCGTTCAAGACTCTGCACGACAAGGGCCTGATCTACCAGGGCTACCGAGTGCTGCCGTACAGCTGGTACGAGCAGACGCCCCTGTCCAATCAGGAGACCCGCCTGGACGACGCGTACAAGATGCGTCAGGATCCCGCGGTCACCGTCACGATGCCGTTGACGGCTCCGGGCTCGCCCCTGGACGGCGCGAACGCGCTGATCTGGACCACCACGCCGTGGACCCTGCCTTCGAACCTGGCGATCGCGGTGCACCCCGAGGTGCAGTACGTGCAGGTGCGAGGAACCGACGATGAGCGTTACGTCCTTGCCGCGCAGCGACTCTCGCACTACGCGAAGGAACTCGGCGAGGAGCCGGAGGTGCTCTCGGAGCACACCGGCGCCGAGTTGGTCGGACTGTCCTACACGCCTCCCTACGACTTCTTCCTCGGCCACGAGAACGCGCACCGCGTGCTCGAGGCCGACTACGTCACCACCGATTCGGGCACCGGAATCGTCCATCTCGCACCGGCTTTCGGTGAGGAGGACATGGACGTCGCCACCGCGAACGGAATCGAGGTGGTGCAACCGCTCGACGCAGGCGGCAAGTTCACCTCGCTGGTGCCGCCGTACGAGGGCCTGATGGTGTTCGACGCCAATCCGGTGATCATCAAGGACCTCAAGGCCTCGGGTCGGTTGCTGCGGCACGAGACCATCGAGCACTCGTACCCGCACAGCTGGCGCAGTGGTCAGCCACTGATCTACATGGCTGTGCCGTCCTGGTTCGTCGCGGTCACCAAGTTCCGTGATCGCATGGTCGAGCTGAACCAGGAGATCACCTGGGTTCCCGAGCACATCAAGGACGGCCAGTTCGGCAAGTGGCTCGAAGGAGCCCGCGACTGGAACATCAGTCGAAACCGGTACTGGGGCAGCCCTATCCCGGCATGGACGTCCGACGACCCGGCCTACCCGCGCCTGGACGTGTACGGCAGCCTGGACGAGCTCGAGCGTGACTTCGGCGTGCGACCGACCGATCTGCACCGCCCCTACATCGACGAGTTGACCCGGCCCAACCCGGACGATCCGACCGGCAAGTCGACGATGCGCCGCGTCCCCGAGGTGTTGGACTGCTGGTTCGAGTCCGGGTCGATGCCGTATGCGCAGGTGCACTTCCCGTTCGAGAACGAGGAGTGGTTCTCCACGCACAACCCGGGCGATTTCATCGTCGAGTACAACGGGCAGACGCGAGGGTGGTTCTACACCCTGCACGTGCTGGCGACCGCACTGTTCGACCGCCCGGCGTTCAAGACCGTTGCCGCACACGGCATCGTGCTCGGTGAAGACGGCTTGAAGATGAGCAAGTCCAAGGGCAACTACCCGGACGTCAAGGAGGTCTTCGACCGCGACGGTTCCGATGCCATGCGGTGGTTCCTGATGTCCTCACCGATCCTGCGCGGCGGCAACCTCATCGTCACCGAGCAGGGCATCCGCGAGGGCGTGCGCCAGGCGTTGCTGCCGATCTGGAATGCGTGGAGCTTCCTGCAGCTCTACGCGTCGAAGCCCGGGCAGTGGCGAACCGATTCGTCGAACGTGCTAGATCGCTACGTGTTGGCCAAGCTGTCGTCCACCCGCGATGCCATCACCGATGCGCTCGAGGGCAACGACATCGCCGGTGCCTGCGACGAGCTGCGCACGTTCTGCGATGCGTTGACCAATTGGTATGTGCGACGGTCTCGTTCGCGGTTCTGGAGCGAGGACGCCGACGCCATCGACACCCTGCACACCGTGCTCGAGGTGCTCACTCGCATCGCCGCCCCGCTGTTGCCGTTGATCAGCGAAGTGGTGTGGCGTGGATTGACCGGCGGCCGCTCGGTGCACCTGACCGACTGGCCCGAGGCAGGCGAACTGCCGTCGGATCCCGAACTGGTCGAGAGCATGGACGAGGTCCGTACCGTGTGCTCCACGGTGCTGGGTCTGCGCAAGGCACAGAACCTGCGCGTGCGGTTGCCGTTGCCCGAGGTGACGGTCGCAGCCGCCGATGCGGAGCGCCTGCGCCCGTTCGTCGACATCATCTCCGACGAGGTCAACGTCAAGAAGGTCGATCTGACCGAAGACGTTGCCGTACACGGAAAGTTCGAGCTCGTCGTCAATGCCCGTGCTGCGGGGCCGCGTATCGGCAAGGACGTGCAGACGGTCATCAAGGCCGTCAAGGCAGGCGATTGGTCCGAGGACGCCGACGGTGTGGTGAGCGCAGCGGGAATTGCACTGCTGCCGGAGGAATTCACGCGCAGGCTCGTTGCCGCCGAGCCCGAATCGACGGCACCGCTGCCCGGAAACGCCGGACTGGTCGTGCTCGATTCCGCCGTCACCGAGGAGCTCGAAGCGGAGGGTTGGGCCAAGGACCGCATCCGCGAACTGCAGGACGCGCGTCGCAATCACGGATTCGACGTCTCGGATCGAATCGACATCGTCATCGAGGTCCCCGAGCATCGGCAGGCGTGGCTCGACACCCATCGTGATCTGATCGCAGGCGAGGTGCTCGCGCTCTCGCTCGTCGACGGCCGCGTCGGGGACGACGGCAGCGATCTCGGTGAGGGAGTGCGGGCAGCGATCACCAAGTCGTCATGATCGATGGCGACGTATCGGCCGACTCCGTCCGTGAGCTTCTCGCCGAAGCTCACGGCGGCGTCGTGCCGATCGTCGCCGCAGGCCACCCGGTTCTGCGGTCCAGGGCTGCGCCGTACGCCGGGCAGCTCGACTCCGACACGTTCGCGGAGTTGATCGAGGTGATGCGCGCGACCATGCACGACGCACCCGGTGTCGGTCTGGCCGCACCGCAGATCGGCATCCCGCTCCAGATCGCAGTGATCGAGGATCGCCACGACGTCGGACCGGATGTCGCGCGCGCCCGAGAGCGCACACCGCTTCCGTTCCGCGTACTGGTCAACCCTCGGTACACCCCGGTCGGACCGCGGACTGCCGGCTTCTACGAGGGATGCCTCAGTGTTCCGGGGTACCAGGCCGTCGTGATGCGAGCGGCTCACGTGCGGCTCGAGTGCACCGACGAGACGGGCCGCGAGATCGACGAGGTGGTTCGTGGCTGGCCGGCCAGGATCGTGGCCCACGAGACCGATCATCTCCACGGCACCCTGTACATCGACACCGCGAACATGCGGTCGCTGACGACGAGCGAGATGTACGGCGAGCTGTGGTCGGATCCGACACCCGAACGCGCCGCGCAGGCTCTCGGATTCGCCACCGACGACCGCCGTTGACCACCGTGCCCGATATCGCCAACCACACCCTGCGGAGTCGTCGTTGGGTGCTGCACCTGGACATGGACGCGTTCTTCGCCTCCGCCGAACAGTTGACGCGCCCCACGTTGCGGGGCCGTCCGGTTCTCGTCGGCGGCGCGGGCGGGCGGGGAGTGGTGGCCGGTTGCAGTTACCAGGCCCGCGAGTTCGGAGCCCGTTCGGCCATGCCGATGCATCAGGCTCGCCGACTCGTGGGAGCCGGGGCCGTGGTGTTGCCGCCGCGGTTCGTTCTCTATTCGGAGCTGAGCCGACGAGCCTTCGAGGCACTACGGGGACCTATGCCCGTCCTCGAACAACTCTCGATCGACGAGGCGTTCGGTGAGCCGCTCGAACTCGCCGGAGCGACGGTTCACGAGGTCGAGCAGTTCTGCGCGGGCCTGCGCGCGTTGATCCTCGCCGAGACCGGGTTGGTCGCCTCGATCGGTGCCGGGTCCGGAAAACAGATCGCCAAGATCGCGTCGGGACTGGCCAAGCCCGACGGCATCACCGTCGTCGCTCCCGGAATCCAGGCCGAGCTGATGGCGGCTCTTCCGGTCCGGAAACTGTGGGGGATCGGACCGGTGGCCGGCGAGCGCTTGCGGCGCTTGGGCATCGACACCATCGGCAAGTTCGTGGCCACGCCCGAGTCCGAGGTGGCGTCGATTCTCGGGGCCACGATGGGACCGAGCCTGCATCAGCTCGCACGCGGAATCGACAACCGCGTCGTTGCCGAGCGGGCCGAGGCCAAGCAGGTCAGCGCCGAGACGACGTTCGCACAGGATCTGATCTCGCTCGCTCAGCTCCGCCCGGCCATCGAGTCCATCGTCGACTCGACGCATCGCCGGTTGCTGAAGGACGGCCGGGGTGCCAGGACGGTGGTGCTCAAGCTGCGCAAGTCCGACATGAGCATCATCACTCGATCGGCGACGTTGCCGTACGCGACGGTGGACAAACAGACCATCGTGGCCACGGCCCAGCGACTTGCCGTCGATCCGGTCGACGTCGGTCCGATCAGGCTGGTCGGGGTCGGATTGGCCGGGCTGTCGGCCGTGCGACAGGGCTCGCTGTTTCCCGAACTGGAGTACGAGCCGGTCGCCGATGCGACCGAGGAGTCGCCCGCCCCGATCGTGGCCGCCGCGGATGTCGTCGTCCAGGAAGGCCCACGGTGGCAACCGGGTATGGACGTCCGGCATCCCGACTTCGGTCACGGCTGGGTGCAGGGGGCCGGTCACTCGGTGGTGACCGTCCGATTCGAGACCAGAACCAGTGGGCCGGGAATCGCGCGCACCTTCGCCGAATCGGACGAGAACCTGGTTGTTGCCGACGTTCTCGACAGCCTGACGTGAGTTGTGGCGTGGCTGAGGAAACTCTGTGAGGTTTCACAGGTATGCCGATCGCGTTGTGACTCGGGCTTGTCGAGCTGACATAGTGGACCAGGTCCGAGACGACCCCATTCCAGACGACCGACGAGTCACAGAACGATCGAGACGTGACTCAGAGTGAAAAGGACAAGCACTTGAAGCTTCGCAACACCCGACGGGCAATGGTTGCCGGCATCGCCATCGCCGCAGCGCTCACCATGACCGCCTGCAGCTCCGACGAGGGTGACACGACGGCCACCACGACGACCGCTGCCACCACCACGGCATCGACCCCGACCGAGAACGCCGCGTACCCCCCGGTCCCCACTGTCGAGGAGCTCAACGGGCAGCTCGCGCGCGGGCTCGACCCCAACGTTCCGGTCGAGGAGAAGGCCGCCCTGATCCAGGGCGCATCCGAGGACCCCGAATTGATCAACCAGGTCGCCGCCGCCGCGGTCGCAAACAACGCGCAGATCGAGATCACCAGCATCGACGATCTCGGCACCGGCGTCCTCAACGCCGGCATCACGATCACGCTCAACGGTCAGGCCAACCCCGGCACGTTCCAGTTCGTGCCCGAGGACGGTGTCTGGAAGCTGTCCAAGGACAACGCCTGCGGCATCGTCTCGCTCGCGCAGCTGACCAGCCCGGCGTGCCCCGCACCCTGAGTCCTGCCGATCGTCTCTGACCGACACGACGTACTGTCGGTGACATGTCCCCTCGGGGATGTGTCACCGGCAGTTTTTCGTTGGCCGACCGGCCCGATTCACATGCTGGGCGTCACCGATCGAATGCGCTCGACGGCCGCCTCGGCGACAGCGGTGACGGTCTCGGGCTCGAGGCCGCTCTGATCGGAGACGACGATCTGGACGACGGTCGAGTCGACCACGGCCACCACCACATCGGAGATCAAGGTGAACCCTTCACTGCTGGTGGTCAGGCGTACCGAGGCCGATGCGTCACCGACCGACGACTGCTCCCGGCCCGCCAACGCGTAGTCGACGCTCACCCCGTCCGCATCCGTGCCGCTGAACGTCGTGCACCCCGCCCACGCCTGCTGAATCGCAGTGAAGGCCTCGGCCGTGCCCGTGTCGGAGTAGCTTGCCGCATCCTCGTCGATCGACGAGAAGTTCGGTCCCGAGAAGCGGGCGACTGCGTTCGACGCCGCACCGCCCTGCTGCTCCGAGATCGGGGCCAGTACTGCGGCGCACTCGGCCGGGTCGGTACCGGACTTGTCGGGGGAGTCGTACTCGGGAGCCGGGTGGAGCCCGAGATCCGGACCGGGTCGGGGATCGAGGAGAACCCGTCCGGGAGGTCGCCGAGACCCAGCATCGCTGCGGCCAGGACGCCGGAGTCGGTGATGGGGGCACCGAGAAGGGGATCGGGCGCGGCGACGGAGCTGGGCCCGACTGCAGGGGTCGGGGCCGGC
>NZ_BAOX01000114.1:0-13699 GCF_000813105.1 Rhodococcus sp. BS-15
CGTCGGTGTGTACGGGGTGAGATCAGCGGACGGTGTGCACGATCAGAACATCGCACGTGGACTTGCGAGCGGCGTCCGACGGGACCGATCCCAACAGGCGGCCCGTCAACGAGTTCAGGCCGCGGTTGCCGACGACGAGCAGGTCGCCCTTCACCTCGTCCACGAGTGCCAGCAGCGACTCGACGGGAGCACCGACGATCGCCTTCTCCTCGATGTTCTTCGCACCGGCCTTGGTGGCGTGCTCGCGCGCCGTGCGCAGAATCTCACGCGTCGGTGCCGATCCGGTGATCTGATAGGCGTCCTCGCGCAATGCGTCGGCGGCAGCGGACGTGTCCTTCGGATCGGCCGGGTAGTACGCGCAGGCGATCACCAGGGTGGCATCGGCGTCTCCCGCCAGAGCCGCGGCCTTCTCCACTGCCCGCAGTGACGATTCGGAGCCATCGGTCCCGACGACGACGGTGCGGTAGGCGCTCATTCATTCCTCCATTTGTCGGTCACACACAGATGTGACACTTCTGGTCGAACTCGATTGGTGCAAGTCACAGGACCGAAAGACGTGGTCCGGGGACTGATTCGCTGACATTAGCCGGAACCGGCCGATCGGCACGTGAACTTGGGGAACAACACGATCCGCGCCACTCACATACATTGGTTTCCATGCCGATTCCCCGCCCGCCACTGTCGAGACGGGCCATGACTGTCGGTGCCGCCGTGATTGCGGTTCTGGCGGTAGCCGCCCTCGCATTCGTCTTCCTCCCCCAGGATTCGAGCGCCGACACATCCACTCGTGATGCGCGCATCACGCTACCGGACAGCCCCGGGTCGACGGGCACCGTCGACATCGACGCTCGTCTCTACGCCCCCCGCCGTCACCCCCCGCGCCGACGGTGCTGCTCGCCCACGGCTTCGGCGGCAGCAAGGACTCGGTCGACGGTGAGGCACGTGACCTCGCGACGCGCGGGTACACCGTGCTGGCCTACAGCGCACGTGGGTTCGGCGACAGCACGGGTTCCATCTCGCTCAACGACCCCGATCGCGAGGTCGCCGACGCACGCGGACTCATCGACTGGCTCGCCGAACAACCGGAGGTGGAACTCGACGCTCCCGGCGACCCGCACGTCGGAGTCGCCGGCGGATCCTACGGCGGCGCACTGGCACTGAGCGCAGGCGGCACCGACCCCAGGGTCGATTCGATAGCCGCAGCGATCACCTGGAACGACCTGGGTCAGGCACTGTTCCCCAACTACGGCGTCACCTCCACCGAAGGCCGAGAAACCCTCGGCGACACCGTCACTCCCGCAGCTGCCGAGTACGGCGGACCCGGTGTCCTCAAGCGCGGCTGGGCCGGAGTGTTCTTCGGAGTGGGCGCAGCGAGTGCACCGCCCGGCGGAAACGGCGACGAAGGCACCGATCCAAGCACCGCCGAGAGCACCTCGGCCTGCGGACGATTCGCACCCGAATTCTGCGACGCCTACACCCAATCCGCGGTGACCGGAATCCCCAGCCAGCAACTCCTCGATCTGCTGACTGGCCACTCGCCGGTCGCGGTGGCGTCGAACATCACCGCACCGACCCTGCTGGTTCAGGGCACCCAGGACACACTGTTCGGTCTGGATCAGGCCGACGCGACGGCGCGTCAGATCGCCGCGGCCGGTGGGAACGTCACCGTGCGATGGTTCGACGGCGGCCACGACGCAGGCGGAACGGACGGCACGAGCGATCGAGCCATTGCCGACTTCTTCGACACGACGTTGCGTGACAGCGACGCCGCGACCGGCACCGGCACCGAGCCGTTCGTCTACTCCACTCAGCGGGCAGCCGACGAACGCGGCGGCGACCGCGACCGCCGAATGACGCTCCCGCCTACCCGGGACTGACCTCCGCAGCCGATCCCACTGAGACCGAATCGGTGACGTTCGCTCCGACCGCGGAGAACCAGTCGATCGTTCGTCCGCCCGGAGCGTCGCCGTCGGCGATCTCCTCTGTGCCAGGCTTGGGCTCGGTGCTCTCGACTCTCGGATCGACCGGGGCCGGAGCCGCCCTGACCGCGGACCTGCCGGGCCAGTCGGCCACGTTCACCAGCGATCCCGTCGATTCGTCGGTGACGATCACCGGTGCCCCGAGGGTGAACCTGCGCGTGGCGTCGCTGGCCTCACCCGGTCAAGCCGTTCTGTTCGCGAAGCTCTACGACGTAGCACCGAACGGCACGAGAACTCTTCCGGGCGGGGCGGTCTCGGCAATTCGCCTACCCGATACCGAGGGCATCGATCCCGTCGACGTCACCGTTGCGCTTCCCGGCATCAGCTACACCGTGCAGCAGGGTCATCGCCTCGAACTGAGCATCTCCACCACCGATCAGGCCTATGCCGTTCCTCTCGAACCGGCACAGTTCAGCGTGGCCATGACCGACAACACCATCGCGTTGCCCACTGTCCCCGCTGAGGC
Source organism: Rhodococcus sp. BS-15 (assembly GCF_000813105.1). Lineage (NCBI taxonomy): Bacteria > Bacillati > Actinomycetota > Actinomycetes > Mycobacteriales > Nocardiaceae > Rhodococcus > Rhodococcus sp. BS-15. Next base: position 2,446 of record NZ_BAOX01000114.1, read on the forward strand.
GAGCGCCAACAGCACCGTTCCGGTGGCACCGCTGATCGGCATCGGGGTCGTCCTGCTCGTGGTCGCCGGCGCGATCGTCGCCGGAGTCGTGCGGACCAGACGTCGCGCAGTCGCCGAAGTGGACGAGGACCTGATCGACACTCCCCTGGTGATCACCGATCTGGCCAAGACCTACTCCAACGGCTTCCGCGCCGTCGACGGCGTCAGCTTCGAGGTGAAGCAGGGCCAGGTTCTGGGTCTCCTCGGGCCCAACGGTGCAGGCAAGACCACAACCCTGCGCATGTTGATGGGCCTGATCACACCCACCGGCGGCGATATTCGGGTCTTCGGCCACAAGGTGACGCCCGGAGCCCCGGTGCTGTCCAGGTTGGGCTCGTTCGTCGAGGGATCCGGCTTCCTACCGCACCTGACCGGAACGCAGAATCTGCGGCTGTACTGGGAAGCGACGGGGCGCCCGATCGAGGACGCTCATCTCGAGGAAGCCCTCGAGATCGCCGACCTCGGCACCGCGATCGAACGCAAGGTCAAGTCGTACAGCCAAGGCATGCGGCAGCGGCTGGCGATCGCCCAGGCCATGCTGGGGCTGCCGGATCTGATGGTCCTCGACGAACCGACCAACGGACTCGACCCACCCCAGATCAGGACGATGCGCGATGTGCTGATCAACTACGCGAAGACCGGTCGAACCGTGTTGGTGTCGAGCCATCTGCTCGCCGAAGTGGAGCAGACCTGTACCCACGTGGTCGTCATGAATCGCGGATCGGTGATCAGTTCCGGCACGGTCCGCGAACTGACCGCCGCCGGCGGACAGACCGAGATCAGGGTCGACGACGCCTCCCGCGCGCAGTCGGTGCTGGGTGCCTCCGGCCACAACGGTGCAGTGATCGTCGACGACGGCACGGTGACCGTCGACCTGACCGACGCGGACTCCGCCGTCGTGATCAGAGAGCTCGTCACCGCAGGGGTCTCGGTGCGCGGATTCTCGCAGTCGACGCGGCTCGAAGACGTGTTCCTCGACCTCGTACACCGAGACAACCCAGGGTCCGACACCAGCAAGGATCGCTCATGAGCACCACACACGCAGACGGGCGCGCTGCCGGATACACCGGCGGCAGCACCTTGCCGTTCCGTACCGAGTTGCGCAGGCAACTGGGACGTCGCCGCACTCAGCTGGCCATCGGCTTCCTGGCCCTGCTCCCGGTGATCCTGGCCATCGCCTTCACCGTCGGCAGCTCGAGTGCGGACTCCGACGCCGATGGACTCATCGAGCTCGGCACTCGCGGAGGCATGAACTTCACGGTCTTCGCTCTGTTCATGTCCGTGGGATTTCTGCTGATCGTGGTGGTGGCCCTGTTCTTCGGCGACTCGGTGGCAAGCGAAGCCTCGTGGTCGAGTCTGCGATACCTGCTGGCCATTCCCGTGCCCCGGAGTCGCCTGCTGACGCAGAAAGCACTGGTGTCTGCGACGCTGTCCAGTGCTGCGATCCTGGTGCTCGTCGGGGTGTCCCTGTTGATCGGCACAGTGATGTACGGGGCGGAGTCGCTCATCACGCCGCTGGGTGAGGGACTGCCTTACGGCACCTCGCTGCTTCGGCTGCTGATCGCGGTCGCGTACATCAGCATCAACCTGCTGTGGGTCGCCGGCCTGGCGATGCTGCTGTCGGTGCTCACCGACGCCCCTCTCGGGGCCGTCGGCGGCGCGGTGATGACCTCGATTCTGATGCAGATTCTCGATCAGATCACGGCGCTGGGATCACTTCGCAACTACCTGCCCGGGCACTACGCCAATTCGTGGATCGACGCATTCGGCACAAGCATCGACTGGAACGACATGGTGGTCGGCTCGTTCTCGGCCATCACGTACGCGGCACTGTTCGGCTGATCGCGTGGCGACGCTTCGGCACCAAGGACATCACCAGCTGAGGCGGGTTACTTCCTCTTGATCGCAGGCCCGAAGACGCCTCGGGAATGACGCCCTGGCCGACGATCGACTCGCGCCACGGTGTCGCGAGCGAGACCAGCCGAGCGGCACCGTCCTCGCCGAGGGCGGCCCACGGCGAGACGGCGAGGTCGTTGGTGATGTCCTCGACCAACGCGCGGAGATCCTTCCCGTCCTGGGTCAGCGCACCGTCGGACGAGAGCAGCTCTCGGTCGGCCAGAGATGCGACCGCCCCGTCCCACTGCTCGGTAGACCATCCGCGACGCTTGCGCGCGAATTCCTTCTCGAAGCCGTATCCGGTCGCGGTATGGGTGATCAGCGCCTCGAGACCGCTCAGGCCCGCCGTCTGCAGTGCCGCGATGTGACCGTCGCCGCGGTATTCGCGAATCAGGGTCAGGGCGTGCCACAGCATGAGATGCGGCGCTGTCGGCCAGTCGAGCTCGGCATACGCGGCGTACAGGGGACGACCGTCGTCACCGGGAATTCCCCGCGCCGCGATCGATGCCAGATCGGCAGCCTCGGACATGTCCGCCGACGTCAGAACCTCGGAGCCGAGCAGCCGGGCGAAAGCGGCATCGAGAGTGGCATAGCGGATGGCCATGATCTCGTCGGGTGACGCGATGTCCCAGGCGGCCGGAATCAGCGGCGCCAGCAATTCACGGTTGAAGTTGTAGAACGTGGCGGTCACGACACCTGCGCCGACGCGCCCCAGAGGCGCTGCTCGGCCCGCGAAATAGCAGGCCCGCGGCGGCAACCCGGCGGCGACGAGCGCGTCCTGCGTCTCCGGAAGGAAATAGGTCATCGAGTGAATCAGTTCGAGCGCGCGAGAGGTGCGGCCGGCGGTGGTTGCGTCCATCACTGAACCGTAACCGAACCATTTCGGCTCATTCCGCAGGCTCCACTCGCGACCCCCGGCTCATTCCGCAGGCCCCACTCGCGTATCCAAGCCTGCCCTATTTGAGCCCGGCCGCGTCCATCCCGCGCAGTTCCTTCTTCAGATCCTGGATCTCGTCGCGTAGTCGGCCGGCGAGCTCGAACTTGAGCTCGCGTGCCGCGTTCATCATCTGATCGGTCATGTTCTTGATCAGATCGGCCAGCTCGGCTCGCGGCATCGACGACACGTCCTGGCCCTCGTAGACACCGGTGCTGACCGACCTGCCCGCCTCGCCCTGCGCTCGCCGTCCACGGCTGGCGTTACGACCGGACCCCCCGACTTCGACGACGGAATCGGTGTCCTCGGCCTCCTGGTACACCTGGTCGAGAATGTCGGCGATCTTCTTGCGCAGCGGCTGCGGATCGACGCCTCGCTCCTTGTTGTACGCGATCTGCTTCTCGCGCCGACGCTCGGTTTCCTCGATCGCGTAGGTCATCGAATCGGTCATCTTGTCGGCGTACATGTGCACCTCACCGGAGACGTTTCGCGCGGCACGGCCGATGGTCTGGATGAGGCTGGTACCGCTGCGGAGGAAGCCTTCCTTGTCGGCGTCGAGAATCGCCACCAACGAGACCTCCGGCAGGTCGAGACCCTCACGGAGCAGGTTGATGCCCACCAGCACGTCGTACTCGCCCAGCCGGAGTTGCCGGAGCAGTTCGACGCGGCGCAGGGTGTCGATGTCCGAGTGCAGGTAGCGGACACGGATGCCCAGTTCGAGCAGGTAGTCGGTCAGATCCTCCGACATCTTCTTGGTCAGCGTGGTCACGAGCACACGCTCGTCCTTCTCCGCGCGTTCTCGGATCTGATGGACCAGGTCGTCGATCTGGCCCTTGGTCGGCTTGATGACGACCTTGGGGTCGACGAGCCCAGTCGGACGGATCACCTGCTCGACGAACTCTCCCCCGGTCTGGCCCAGCTCGTACTTGCCCGGAGTTGCCGAGAGGTAGACCGTCTGACCGATTCGCTGGGTGAACTCTTCCCACGTCAACGGTCGGTTGTCGGTCGCGGACGGCAAGCGGAACCCGAAGTCGACGAGGTTGCGCTTGCGCGACATGTCGCCCTCGTACATGGCTCCGATCTGCGGCACCGTCACGTGAGACTCGTCGATGACGAGCAGAAAGTCCTCGGGAAAGTAGTCGATCAACGTGGCGGGCGCGGTGCCTGCACCACGGCCGTCGATGTGCCGCGAGTAGTTCTCGATACCCGAGCAGAACCCGACCTGCTTGATCATCTCCAGGTCGTATTGCGTCCGCATCCGGAGCCGCTGAGCCTCGAGCAGCTTCCCTTTGCCCTCCAGCTCGGCGAGCCGACCTTCGAGTTCGGCTTCGATGTCCTTGACGGCTCGTTCCATCCGCTCCGGACCGGCAACGTAGTGCGTGGCCGGGAAAATGCGCACCGAATCCACCTGGCGAACGATGTCGCCGGTGAGAGGATGGAGGTAGTACAGCGCTTCGATCTCGTCGCCGAAGAACTCGATTCGAATCGCCAGTTCCTCGTAGGACGGAATGATCTCGACGGTGTCACCGCGAACCCGAAACGATCCGCGGGTGAAGGCCATGTCGTTGCGGGTGTACTGCACGTCCACCAGCAGCCGGAGCAGCGCGTCACGCTGCACTTCGACGTTGACCTCCAGCTCGATCGACCGATCGACGTACGACTGCGGGGTACCGAGACCGTAGATGCACGACACCGACGCCACCACGACCACGTCGCGGCGCGAGAGCAGGGATGCCGTCGCCGAGTGGCGCAGACGCTCGACATCGTCGTTGATCGACGAGTCCTTCTCGATGTAGGTATCGGTCTGCGCGATGTACGCCTCGGGCTGGTAGTAGTCGTAGTACGAGACGAAGTACTCGACTGCGTTGTTGGGCAACATGTCTCGCAGCTCGTTCGCCAACTGCGCCGCCAACGTCTTGTTCGGTGCCATCACCAGGGTTGGGCGCTGCAGCTTCTCGATGAGCCAGGCGGTGGTGGCCGATTTGCCGGTACCGGTGGCACCGAGCAACACGATGTCCTTCTCGTCCGCCTTGATCCGGCGTTCGAGCTCGGCGATGGCGGTCGGCTGATCGCCTGCCGGTGTGTGTTCGCTGACGACCTCGAACGCCGGTCCGGTGCGCTCGATTGCGCCCACCGGACGGTGTTCGGAGTGCGCGACAACGGGATGTTCGGATGCAAACGCCATTTTACAAGCGTAGACGCGACCACCGACAAGTTCCGTCGGACAGACCCAGGACGCCGGTTCCCGGTAGCTTCTACAGGCATGGTCGCTCACACGTCAGCCGGTGCGCACACCGTCGTTCATGCCCCCAAGCACGAGACGTTCGACCTCGTCGCCAAGACGAACGTGGATCCCAAGGGGTTCGTCCGCGTCGTCGACGAATACCGCGTCGAGCCGTGGGGGCTGTACATGGCCCGCCCGTCTGACCATGCCCATTTCGACTACCTGGAGTCCTGGTTGTTGCCCGCCCTCGGGCTCCGGGCCTCGGTGTTCCACTACCTGCCCGCGCACGCCCGCGATCAGGACTACTACGTCGACATCGGCGAGTACACCGCCGGCACCACCCGATGGACATCCGTCGACCACTATCTCGACCTCAGTGTCCGTACCGGCCGCGATTACGACCTCTTGGACGTCGACGAGTTGTTCGACGCTCGGGTGGCGCAACACCTCGACACCCCGACGGCGGAGCTAGCGCTGGCCAGATCCATCACGGCCATCGAAGGACTGACGCGGCACGACTACGACCTGAATGCGTGGCTCGCGTCCGTCGGCATGCCGACCGAGTGGAACGGCAAACCATCCTGATCGAGCCCGACCCGATTCACCCCGACCCGATTCACGCGGTCCAGTTCGTTTCCTCCGCCCACTGCCATGCCCGACGGTATGCCACATCGAACCATGGGGCTTTCGCGTTCTCGTAGGCCTCGATCGCCGATCGGAAGTCGGTGATTCCGGCAGCGGCCTCGGACGCCCGTCGCTTGATTCCGGAATATTCGGTGGTGATGCTGTCGTCCGCCCGCAGCCAGTCACGAAACAGCAGGGCGAACGTCTGATTCGGCCAGCCGTCCACGCGAATGTGTACGTTCGCAGGCCGACCGGGGTCCGCGCTGCCGTGAAAACGCTTGGACCACACGGCCGGATCGGCTTCGCCGCCGATTCCGTATGCAGGCTTCGGATGGTCGAAATTGCTGGCCTCTCGTCGGGGGAACCCTGCCACGCGCAGCTGTTCGGCGACGGAATCGGCGTCGTCGAGCCCCCGGACGGTGATCTGGATGTCGATGACATCCTTGGCGTCGAGGCCGGGCACTGCGGTGGAGCCGATGTGGTCGATCCGTACCGCTTTGTCGGCGCAGGCAAGGGCCAGGCGCGAGATGATGCGTCGGGCCTGGGATTCCCACGTGGGGTCGGCCGTCACCTGTTCCGGATGAACACGTGCGATGACACCCTCCCTGATGTTGCGCTCGAAGGGAATCAGACGGTCGTTCCACAGGGTTCGGACGTCGTCGTCGACGCTGCCCGGTGCGCCGGTGTTGTCGATCCACACGTCTGCCGCGGCTCGGCGCGCATCATCGGTTGCCTGCGCTGCGATCCGCGCGCGAGCATCGGCCTCGGGCATGCCGCGCTGTCCCGTCAGACGACGCACCCGTTCCTCGGCGTCGACCCACACGATGACCACGAGGTGGAAGAACGGGCCCATCGATCCCTCGACGAGGAGCGGAATGTCCTGCACGACTACGGCATCCGGCGCTGCTCCGTCGATGATCTCGGCGGTACGCGCACCGACCAACGGATGAACGATGGCGTTGAGCTTCTTGCGGGATTCCTCGTCGCCGAATGCCTTGGCCGCCAATGCGGGACGGTCGAGCGAGCCATCGGGTGCGAGAATGTCGGCTCCGAAGGTATCCGTCAGTCGTTGCAGCCCAGGTGTTCCCGGCTCCACGACTTCACGGGCCAGTACATCGGAGTCGACGAGCACTCCCCCGAGTTCGGTCAGCACCTTCGCAACGGTCGATTTTCCGGCACCTATTCCACCGGTCAGTCCCAGTCTCAGCATGCCCCCAGTCTGACACTCGAACACGCCGAAGCACACCAGCCCCAAATGCACGGGTTTCGGAGTTCGGTCGGTTATCTTCGACGAGCGCGACCTCGATGTGCCGACCCACAGCTATTGAAAAGGACACCCATGCGAAGCAATCAGATCCAACCGGGTCGGCACCGCCTTGGCATGGATGCAGGCGTACATTGCATTCTCATCCCGGAAGTAGCCTCGGCGTTGGCCGACCATCGGCGTAACTGGTTCACCAACCTCCTGACCCCCGCCCGCCACAGCTTCGCCACCATGCGCAAGCGGACGGCGAGCGTCGGCCAGTGAGTCCAGCCACCGCCGCGTAGTTCGCACTCCCCCTCCACCATGGGCCCGGTTCATCCGAATCGGGTCCATTGTCGTTTCCGCAGGGTTGCTGCTCACCTGATTCGAACGAGAAAGCCCCGGTTCTCATGGAGAGAACCGGGGCTCGGTGTCACACCCTCACGGGTGGACCACTTCTATCAGGCGTTGCCCGACAGCTTCTCGCGAAGTGCAGCGAGCTGCGCATCGCTGGCCAGCGAACCACCGGTCGAGGCCGGAGCCGACGCTGCGGGAGCGTCGCCTTCTGCGTCGGCGGGGGCCTGACCCGACTCGGAGGAGTAGTTGGTGTTGGCGGCTTCGGCAGCTTCGTCCTTGGCCGTCTTCTCCATCTGAGCGGTGTGCATCTTGTGGCGACGCTCTGCCTCGGCGTAGCGGCCTTCCCACTCTTCACGCTGCTTCTCGTAACCTTCGAGCCATTCGTTGGTCTCGGAGTCGAAGCCTCGGGGAAGATGTAGTTGCCACCCTCGTCGTACGAGTCGGCCATGCCGTACTTGGACGGATCGAACTCTTCTGCGTAGTCCTCGTTGGCCTGCTTGAGACTCAACGAAATCCGGCGACGCTCGAGATCGATGTCGATGACCTTGACGAGTGCGTCGTCGCCGACACCCACGACCTGGTCCGGAACCTCCACGTGGCGCTCGGCCAGCTCGGAGATGTGCACGAGGCCCTCGATGCCCTCTTCGACGCGCACGAATGCACCGAAGGGAACCAGCTTGGTGACCTTGCCGGGCACGATCTGGCCGATCGCGTGGGTGCGAGCGAACTGGCGCCACGGATCTTCCTGAGTTGCCTTGAGCGACAGGGAAACACGCTCGCGGTCAAGGTCGACGTCGAGAACCTCGACGGTGACCTCGGTGCCGACCTCGACAACCTCGGACGGGTGATCGATGTGCTTCCAGGACAGCTCGGAGACGTGCACGAGTCCGTCGACGCCACCCAGGTCCACGAAGGCACCGAAGTTGACGATGGAGGACACGACGCCCTTGCGGACCTGGCCCTTCTGGAGCTGGTGCAGGAACTCGCTGCGGACCTCGGACTGGGTCTGCTCGAGCCATGCGCGGCGCGACAGGACCACGTTGTTGCGGTTCTTGTCGAGCTCGATGATCTTGGCCTCGATCTCCTTGCCGACGTACGGCTGGAGGTCGCGGACGCGACGCATCTCGACGAGCGAGGCGGGAAGGAAGCCACGAAGACCGATGTCGAGGATGAGTCCACCCTTGACGACCTCGATGACGGTGCCCTTGACAGCCTCGTCCTTCTCCTTGAGCTCCTCGATCGTGCCCCAAGCGCGCTCGTACTGAGCTCGCTTCTTGGACAAGATCAGACGGCCTTCCTTGTCCTCCTTGGTGAGGACGAGTGCTTCGATCTCATCTCCCACGGAGACGACCTCGTTGGGGTCGACGTCGTGCTTGATGGAGAGCTCGCGGGAAGGAATGACGCCTTCGGTCTTGTAACCGATGTCGAGTAGAACCTCGTCACGATCGACCTTGACGATGGTGCCCTCGACGATGTCACCATCGTTGAAGTACTTGATCGTGGCGTCGATGGCGGCGAGAAAATCCTCTGCGGAGCCGATATCGTTGACGGCTACCTGCGGTGAGGTTGTGGTTGAGGGCATGTGTTGAGTTGCTCCGGACGGGTTGGGTATCGGTTGATGGATGTTAGGTCGGACTTGGTGAAACGCGTGCAGCACGAGCATCTTCGGCGTATCCGTCACCGGATCCGTGTGCGCCGACGTCGAGCGAACCCGACCTGGGCGCAGCATGAACACACTCGCGTTGAACAGGGTACGCGATGCCGCAGTACCAGCACAAACCCGGTTAGAGTCGGCGTGTGACCGATCTTTCCACACCGTCGTCCACTCCCGGCCGCGGCCGAATCGATTCGGTCGCGAGCGACCGCGCGAGTCGTCTCTGGTGGGATTCCGACGCGAGAGCTACCACCGTACGCACGGCGCGTTTCTGGGAGTGTCGACCGAATCCGGGGAGTTCGTCTGGTGCCCGGAGGGTCTGCACGAGGGCGACGTGCATCTGCTGGGCGATGTCGCGGACAAGGACGTCCTCGAGGTGGGCTGCGGCAGCGCACCGTGCGCCCGCTGGCTCGGGACTCAGGGTGCGCGCGCGATCGGTCTCGACATCTCGATGGGCATGTTGCAGCGCGGCGTCGATGCCATGACCGCAGGCGGGTCGACGGTTCCGCTGGTGCAGGCCAGTGCCGAGTCCTTGCCGTTCGCCGACGAACGGTTCGACATCGTCTGCTCGGCCTTCGGTGCCGTGCCGTTCGTCGCGGACTCCGCCAATGTGATGAAGGAAGTGGCGCGGGTCCTGCGGCCGGGCGGGATCTGGGTGTTCGCGGTCAACCACCCGATGCGCTGGGTGTTCCCCGACGATCCCGGGGTGGGCGGTCTGACCGCGACGATTCCGTACTTCGATCGAACCCCGTACGTCGAGTACGACGCCGACGGGACCCCCAATTACGTGGAGCACCACCGCACGATCGGTGATCGCGTGCGCGAGCTGGTCGACGCAGGTCTCGAAGTGCGCGACATCGTCGAGCCGGACTGGCCGGAGTGGCTCGACCGCGAGTGGGGTCAGTGGAGCCCACTGCGCGGGCAACTCTTTCCCGGCACCGCGATCTTCAGTAGCCGCAAACCGCTCTGACCGACAACGCTGCGATCAGCGCCGGTGCACCCGGGCTTCGACGGCTCGGTGAAGGCACTGGTCGACGCCTGCCCGCCGAGGTCGGCTGTCGCGACCCCGGATTCGACCGTGGTATCGACGGCGTGTCGGATCCTGCCCGCGGCCGCGGCCAACCGTTCGTCCCGATGCCGCGGGGCGAGCCACTCGAGCAGCATCGCAGCCGACAGGAAGAGCGCCGTCGGATTCGCACGGTTCTTGCCTGCGATGTCCGGGGCCGATCCGTGCGAGGCCTGCGCCATCGCCTGGGTTTCCGAGGAGTTGATCGACGGCGCGGTGCCCAGCGACCCGGACAGCTCGCCCGTCAGATCCGACAGAATGTCGCCGAACATGTTCTCGGCCACGATGACGTCGTACTCCTCGCCCCGTCGAACCAGGTGCGCCGCAAGCGCGTCGACGTGTTCCTCGGTCACGTCGACGTGCGGAAACTGCTCTCCCACTGCGCGGCACGCATCGCGGAACAGCCCTGTCGTCATCGAGAGCACATTGGTCTTGTGCACGATCGTCAGCTTCCTGCTGCGGCGCTCGGCCAACGAGAATGCCTCACGTGCAATGCGTTCGCAGGCCGCGCGCGTGAACACTCCGACCGCCAGCGCCACATCGGGAGTGGGCATGAACTCCCCGCTGCCGACGAACATGTTGCGATCGGCGTAGAACCCCTCGGTGTTCTCCCGCACGACCACCAGATCCATCCGCGGGGACACCGCCCGTACGCCGGGCAGCGTTCTAGCCGGCCGGATGTTGGCGAACAGATCGAAATTCTTGCGAATCCGTCCGCCCGGAGTCAGCTGTGACCGGAACGGGTCCGGATAGGACGCGCTGTCGTGCGGTCCGAGAATCCAGCTTTCGAGCTCGCCCAACTTCGAGAGCGTGGAATCGGGCATGGGCGTCCCGTGCTCGTCGATGGCACCCAGGCCCAGCGGCAGGTGCACCCAGTCGACTGCCGGTCCACCGACGGCTGCCAGGGCCGCGTCGACCACCCGGATCGTTGCGGGCACGATCTCGTGGCCTATCCCGTCGCCGGGCATGGCCCCGATCCGTAGCGCCGATGCATTCCGGCCGTCCGTCTGCGACATCATGGCCTCCATGGTGCAGTCCGCAGAACTTCTCCTCGACGCCGGCCTCGACGCCGCGGTTCGCCGCGAGTGGGCGGCACTGTCCGAAGCCGGCCTCCCGAGCCAGGACCGCCACCTCGGTGAGTCGAACCGCCCGCACGTCACCGTCGCGGTGGCGTCGTCGATGGCCGGCCGCGGTGGACGACGGCGATGCGGTCGGTT
>NZ_BAOX01000113.1:0-13704 GCF_000813105.1 Rhodococcus sp. BS-15
TGCCGAGACCATCGCGCCGGGCCCCGACGCGACCGTGCGGGCCGTGGCCGCCGAGATGTCGCGCCGACGACGGGACAGCGACCGGTCTCGTACCGACGACTTGACGTCGGTGCTGTCGTACGTCGCGCGGGGACCGTACGACACCGAATTGGACCCGACCGACATCGCTCGGATCGCACTCGCGATCGGCCACGTCCAGGTGCGTGACGCACTGCTGGCGTTGACCCTCGGCGACGACGCGGGATTCGTCGAAGAGTTCTGGGCGAGGATGTGCCGCGTCCTGCCGAAGGGCGAACGCGCCATCGCCGCAACACTTCTGGCCTTCAGCGCGTACGTGCGCGGAGACGGGCCGATGGCCCGTATCGCGATCGATGCTGCACTGGAAGCCGACGAGACCCACTCACTGGCGCGACTGCTGGACAGATCGCTCAGCGCAGGCGCAGGTCCCGAACTCGTTCGCGAAGTGGCCGAGAGCGGCTTCGCATGTGCGCGCGCCTGCGGAGTTCGGTTGCCCGGCGACCCGTTCGGTCGACGATGACGGCAGTCGGGCACATCGACGATCGACCGGCGACGCGGGTCAGCGCGCTGCGTGCGACCGATCGCCGAGCTGCTGCAGGAAGGTCCACGCATCGGCCACGATCCGATCGAGATCGGTCAGCTCCGGCGTCCATTTCAGCTCCTCGACCGCACGTGCGCTCGAGGCGATCAGGACAGCAGGATCACCGACACGACGGGGAGCATGTTCGACGGCGATGGGCAGGCCGGTGACGCGCTCGCAGGACGAGATGACCTCGTGTACGGAGAAGCCGGTGCCGCTGCCGAGGTTGTAGATGGTGTGCTCACCCGGTTGTGCGGCGTCGACGGCGAGGATGTGCGCCTCGGCGAGGTCGGCGACGTGGATGTAGTCGCGAACAGCCGTTCCGTCCGGTGTGGGCCAGTCGGTGCCGAACACCGAGATCTTCTCGCGCTGCCCGAGAGCGACCTGAAGCACGAGCGGAATCAGGTGAGTCTCGACGACGCGATTCTCGCCGTAACCGTTGTAGGCACCGGCCACGTTGAAGTATCGGAGACTGGTGGCGGCGAGGCCGTAGGCCGCAGCATACGACGTGATCGCGTGATCGATCGCGAGTTTGGTGGCACCGTAGGGATTGGTGGGGCGGGTGGGTGCATCCTCGGTGATGGGAGTCTTCTCGGGCTCGCCGTACGTGGCGGCGGTCGAGGAGAACACCAGCTTCGCGGTGCCGGATGCTCGGATGGCATCGAACAACGCCAGCGAGGTGACGACGTTCCCGCTCCAGTACTTGTCGGGCGAGACCACCGACTCGCCCACGAGAGATTGCGCGGCGAAGTGCAGGACGGCGTCGAAACCGCCGCCGATCAGCACGTCTGCGGCAACGTCCTTGATGTCACCTTCGACGAACGTGGCACCGCCGGCACTGCATCCCGGTTACCGGTGGACAGGTTGTCCACGACCACGACCTCGTGACCGCGCTCGACGAGCACGGCCGCGCAGACGCTGCCGACGTACCCCGCACCACCGGTAACCAGAAGCTTCACTGTTCGTTCTCCCTCACACACGTCGAACGCCGTCGTCGGTGTGAGGTCAGACCTTCTTCACCTGGACGGCGTGCGCCATTTCCTCGGATATGTCGACACCACTGTGTCCTGGCACCGTGATCGTGATCGATCCGGGCTTGGCCTCGACTGTAACGCGAGCATCGGGGACCACGCCCGCTTCGCGGAGCTGAGCGATCACCTCGGGGTCGGACTGAACGTGCTCGGCGAGACGACGCACCACGACTGCTGTCGGCTGGCCGACCGGGACATCGGTGAGGCGGATGAGAGCCTCCGGTGCCAGAGTCGACTGGCCGAGACCGAGTTCGGCCAACCCTGGGATCGGGTTGCCGTACGGCGAGGTCGTCGGGTTGTTCAGTACGGTGACCAAACGACGCTCGACCTCCTCGCTCATCACGTGCTCCCAACGGCACGCCTCGGCGTGAACGTCTTCCCATCGCAGACCGATGATGTCCACGAGCAGACGCTCCGCCAAACGGTGCTTGCGCATGACCGCAACCGCCAGACTGCGGCCCTTCTCGGTCAGCTCGAGGTGCCGATCGCCTGCGACGGACAACAGCCCGTCGCGCTCCATCCGAGCAACGGTTTGGCTGACGGTGGGACCACTTTGTTCGAGCCGTTCGGCGATTCGCGCGCGGAGCGGAATCACGCCCTCTTCTTCCAAATCGTAGATCGTCCGGAGGTACATCTCCGTGGTGTCGACCAGATCCTTCACACTCAACCCCTTCGTCGGGCTCGATCCTACCGTCAGCGCCCCGAAATAGGCGCTGCACCCAGTCGTAGCGGGCGCGGCGCACCACAACTGTGGACGTCGTTTCCCATGGCTTCTCACAAGGGGACTCTCGGGACAACACCGGAACCCGGCAACACCACCCCGCCCGACAACGTAGTTTTGTCCATATGTCTGATCAGGCGACACGCGCCGCCGCGTCCATCCCGAACCGCCCCGAGGACATCGTCGTGTGGAGTGCGGACTACCTCGGCTACCGGTGGAGCGACGACCACCCGATGAACCCGACTCGACTCGATCTGACGATGGCGCTCGCCACCGACATCGGCCTGCTCGAGGGCGTCGAATTGGTCGAGCCGTCCGCTGCACCGGATTCCGAACTGCTCCGGTTTCACACCAGCGCGTACATCGAGGCCGTCAAACAGGCACCGTCGCAGGGCCCGGCCCTGCGCGATCCCGACGACGTCGTCCACGGACTCGGTTCCGACGACAACCCGGTGTTTCCGCAGATGCACGAGGCGAGCGCCATGCTCGCCGGTGGCTCGCTGGCCGCCGCCCGCGAAATCGCGTCGGGTCGTGCTCGACGCGCGGTGAGCATCGGTGGCGGCATGCACCACGCGATGGCCGACTGGGCCTCGGGCTTCTGCGTCTACAACGACGCCGCTATCGCCATTTCCTGGTTGCTGGACAACGGGTTCGACCGAATCGCCTACATCGACGTCGACGCTCACCACGGGGACGGCGTTCAAGCGGCTTTTCTCGGTGACCCGAGAGTGCTCACCGTCTCGCTGCACCAACATCCGGCGACGCTGTGGCCGAACACCGGATGGTCGACCGAGGTGGGAACCGAACGCGGTGAGGGAACCTCGATCAACGTTCCGTTGCTGCCCGGCACCGCGGACCGGTTGTGGCTGCGAGCGTTCCACGCGATCGTGCCGGGAGCGATCGGCGCGTTCAAGCCCCAGATCATCGTCAGTCAATGCGGTGTCGACAGCCACCGCGAAGATCCCCTCGCAGATCTCGCCCTGACCGTCGACGGCCAGAACGCGGCATTCCTGGCCATGCGTGATCTGGCGGACAAGCATTCCGAAGGTCGGTGGTTGGCCGTCGGCGGTGGCGGGTACGGCTTGGTGCGCGTCGTTCCACGGTCCTGGACGCACCTCATCGCTGCCGCGCTCGGGCGCGACATCGACCCGATGTCGGCGCTGCCGGACACGTGGCGCGAGCGGGTACGGACCATGGCACCGAGTGTCGACCTGCCGCAGACCATGGGTGACGGGGGAGACGTCGACTACCCCGCCTGGGACGGACCCGGTGGATCTCTCGCTGGTACCGACGGCACCGACAGGGCGCTCGAACGCGTCGACTCGGCGATCATCGCCACCCGTCGAGCAGTGTTTCCACTGCTCGGACTCGATCCGGAGGACCCGCGTGACTGATCCGACCGACAGCTCCTCGGCCGAGGAGCCTGCCGTTGCGGCGTCGGAGCCGAGCGACAAGGACCTGGCCCGAGAGAGAGCGGAGACATCGTTTCCGCGGCACTGGGTTGCCGATGTCCTGACCTCCGACGGCGGTGTGGTGCACCTACGACCCATCGTCCCGTCGGACTCCGAGCGCATCGTCGCGTTCCACGGCCGGCTGTCCGAGCGGACGAGATACCTGCGATATTTCGGTCCCTACCCCACGATGCCCCAGCGTGACGTGCTCAACTTCACCACGGTCGATCACCACGACCGGGTGGCGTTCGTCGCAGTGCTCGGTGACGACATCATCGCGGTCGGCCGATACGAACGACTGCCCGAGGCGACGGTAATTCCGCCGAGGTGGCCTTCGTCGTCGCCGACGCGCATCAGGGCCGCGGGCTGGGTCCGATCCTGCTCGAACACCTCGCGGGAGCGGCCGCCGAGAACGGGGTGAACATGTTCGTCGCCGAGGTGCTCGCCGAGAACCGGAACATGGTCACCGTCTTCCGTGAAGCGGGTTATCAGGTCAGCAGGTCCTTCGAGGGGGGAGTGCTGCGACTGGAGTTCGCCATCGACCCGAGCGAAGCTCTGCTCTCTGTGCGCAATTCGCGTGAGCGAGCCGCCGAGGCCCGCAGTGTGCGCAACGTGCTCAGCCCACGATCGGTGGCCGTGATCGGAGCATCGACCGACAGCTCGAAAGTGGGCAACGCCGTTCTCGCGAATCTCCTGGCGGGCAACTTCACCGGCCCCGTCTATCCCGTCAACGCCGACCATCGTTCGGTCCGCGGGGTCCGCGCCTACGCCACGGTGCACGACATCCCCGATCCGGTCGATCTGGCGATAGCAGCGGTACCGGCCGATGCGATCGACGCCGTACTCGACGACTGCCTCGACAAGGGCGTCAAAGCGTTGCTGGTGGTCTCGGGTGGATTCGGCGAGACCGGACCCGCGGGCCAGGAGAGCGAGCGCAGGCTGGTGCTCGCCGCGAGGGCGCACGGAATGCGGTTGATCGGGCCCAACGCGCTCGGTGTGGCGAACACCGATCCCGAGTTCGGCCTGAACGCCACTCTGGCTCCGCATCTGCCCACTCCGGGCAACGTGGGGTTCTTCTGTCAGTCCGGTGCCCTCGGCATCGCGATTCTGGACGAGGCCGCCAACCGCAGGCTGGGACTGTCGACGTTCGTCTCGGCCGGAAACCGCGCCGATGTGTCCGGAAACGACCTACTGCAGTACTGGGATTCGGACCCGGCCACCGAGGTGATTCTGCTGTACCTCGAGAGCTTCGGTAATCCCAGAAAGTTCACCAGGATTGCCCGACGGGTGGCGCGCAGCAAGCCCATCATCGCGGTCAAGAGCGGCCGCGGGGCCGTGCCGCCCGCACACGCAATCGGTGCCGACATCGACGACTCGATCGTGCGCGCACTGTTCGCGCAGGCTGGAGTCATCCAGGTCGACACCATCTCCGAACTGTTCGACTGCGCCGTCCTGTTCGGAAATCAGCCTCTTCCGGTCGGCCCGAGGGTTGCCGTGGTGGGAAATTCGACGGCTCTGGGTGTGCTGGCAGTTGACGCTGCGCGAGCCAAGGGCCTGCACGCGAGCAATCCGACCGATGTCGGTCCGCAGGCGGGCCCCGAGGAGTTCGCCGCGGCCGTGTCGTCGGCATTGGCCGCATCCGACATCGACGCCGTCATCGTCGTGTTCGTTCCACCGGTCGCGGTCGAGGTCGAACCGTTCGCGGCCGCGCTCGGCAACGCCGTCCGTGGATCCGACAAGCCCGTGCTGTCGACGTTCCTCGCCACCGAGGGCATTCCGGACGTCCTTGCCGTCCGCGGACCGAGTGGACACCCCGTGCGTGGTTCGGTGCCGTCGTACTCGAGTCCGGAGCGGGCCGTTGCGGCGTTGGCTGCTGCGTGGCGGTACTCGTCGTGGCGTTCGCGGCCGGTGTCGAATCTCGTCCGTCCCAAGAGCATCGACTCCGAACGTGCCAAGCAGCTGGTCGAGGGATGGCGGTCGGCGGGCAGTCACGGACGCTGGCTCTCGGATTTCGAGACCGCAGAACTGCTGAGCTGCTACGGCCTCGACGTCGTGGCCTTTCGGACCGTGACCGACGAGGACGAGGCCGTCGCGGCAGCAGACGAACTGGGATACCCGGTGGCGGTCAAGGCGACCGGGGAGCGGTGGCGACACCGGCCGGATCTCGGTGGAGTGCGCCTGGACATGGCCGACGCCTCCGCGGTGCGGGTGGCGTATCGGAACTTGGCGGCGGCCTCCGGCGAGCCGCTGCTGCACGTCCAGCGCATGGCGGTCAAGGGAATCGGCTGCGTCGTACGCGTACAGGACGACCCGTCTTTCGGATCACTCATCTCGTTCGGTCTGGCCGGGGTGATCTCGGATCTGTTGGGCGATCGTGCCTATCGGGTGCTGCCACTGACCGAGGACGAGGCCGCGCAACTGATCGACGCACCGAAGGCGGCTCCGCTGCTGTCCGGATATCGCAATGCGGTGCCCGTCAACAAGAAAGCCCTGATCGACCTCGTTCAGCGAATCTCTGCGCTGGCAGAAGACATCGCCGACATTCGCGAGATCTCGTGTGAGCCGGTTCTGGCGTCCGCCGACGGCGCACAGATCACCGACGCCGGGTGCGCATCGGGCCCGAGCCCACCAAAGCCGATCTGGGACCGCGCCGCCTGCGCTGAACGTACGGGCCACGAAAAAGCGGCAGCCGAGTCGACGTCCCGAGGGGGAGAGAACGTCGGCTCGGCTACCGCGTGAGGCGGCGCGAACGGGGATGGTCACCGTCGCTCCACCCGGTCGGGGCTGTGCTCAGCTGGCGTACGACCGCAGCTTCTCGGCGCGGTCGCCCTGCCGAAGCTTGACCATCACCTCGCGCTCGATCTGACGGACACGCTCACGGGAGAGACCGAAGAGCTTGCCGATCTGATCGAGGGTGCGGGGCTGTCCGTCGTCCAGGCCGTAGCGGAGTCGAATGACCTGCTGCTCCCGTTCGTCGAGAGTGCCGAGAACGACACGGACGTCGCTGTGCAGCAGTCCGGCGATGACGGCGTTCTCGGCGGACGTCGCCTCGGAATCCTCGATGAAGTCGCCGAGAGGTGCTTCCTCGTCGCTGCCGACCGGCATGTCCAGGCTGACCGGGTCGCGGCTGTGGTCGAGCAGATCCGCGATCTTCTCCACCGCAATACCCGATTCGCTCGACAGCTCTTCGTCCGTTGCCTCGCGGCCGAGCTGCTGATGCAGCTCACGCTTGATCCTGGCCAGCTTGTTGACCTGTTCGACCAGGTGGACGGGCAGCCGGATCGTGCGGCTCTGATCTGCCATACCGCGGGTGATGGCCTGACGAATCCACCACGTCGCGTACGTCGAGAACTTGAAGCCCTTGGCGTAGTCGAACTTCTCCATCGCGCGGATGAGCCCGAGGTTGCCCTCCTGGATCAGGTCGAGCAGGGGCATACCGCGGCCGGTGTAGCGCTTGGCGAGAGACACGACCAGGCGAAGGTTCGCTTCGAGCAGGTGGCTGCGTGCAGCACTGCCGTCACGAACGATGATGGCGAGGTTGCGCTTCTTGACTGCGCTCAGTCGCTTCGTGTTCTCGAGAACCTGCTTCGCGTAGAGACCAGCTCGATCCGCTTGGCCAGATCGACTTCTTCGGCAGCCGTCAGCAACGCGGTGCGGCCGATGCCGTTGAGGTACACGCGAACGAGATCGGCTGCTGGGCTCTGGGCGTCCAGATCGGCATCGGTGGGCCGCGGACGAATCGTGGTGCTGGGGCTGGTCATGACTTGCCTCCTGGTCGGTGGTGTCTCACAGGGTTCAACGCTCGGGAGACTCCGATAAGTTCCCACGCCGATCCTGTAGATACCCGTGTGACCAGGGATTACGTCATGTTCGTCCTGAGAAGTTGCTGAGAAGTGAAGCCGCCGGGAACGGTCGCTCTCCCGGGGCGGTGTCGTGCACTCATCGAGCCGGCAGAACCAGGCCGTGCCGGACGAGCCCCTGCATCATCGTCACCGCATGCACTGACAGTTCCTCGGCGTCCTCGTCGTGCGCAGCAGCGAGCAACTCCACCAGTTCGCCGACCGGTAGGCCATCGGGTCGAAGGCCTGCGAGCAGAGCCGCACCGAGTTCGTCGACGTCGTGCTGCCACTGCGGTCCGTTCCCGCGATGGACCCGCACCGCCACCGGAGCCCAGCCCTCCTCACCGGAAGGTAGACGCGTTCGAGTGCGGTGTTCGGGTCGAGAGTGAGTACCGAGTCGAGGATGTCGTGCTCCCGCAGCCAGTCCAGCCGCGCGAAGTACTCGATCGATTCGTTGCCCAGCGGGTCGGAGAAGCCGTGCGTGAGCTCCTCAGCAAGCAGATCGGTCGGCGCATCCGTTCGGCGGAGATAGACGAACCCGAAGCCGATTCCCTCGACATCGGCGGCGGCGAAGTGGTCGAGCCAGGACTGTGCCACCGCGGCCGCGTCGGGATCGCGGGGATCGAGTCCGCCGTCACGCATCCAGGTGCCCACGTAGAGCGCGGGATCGGCGACGTCACGCTCGACGACCCAGGCGTCGATTCCGTGAGCGGGCAGCCACGACGCCACCCGTGCACGCCAGTCCTCGCCGCGGACGTGCACCCATGACGCCAGGATGGCCGCGGTACCGCCGAGCGTCAGGTGTTCCGGGGCTCGGCCGATCATCAGAGCGCTCGCTCCGTCGAGGTCGAGGCCGGAATCGCGGTACGAGTGCTGCACTTCTGCGCGGCCGACGACGAACGGCGGGTTGGCGACTATGCGATCGAATCGACGCCCGGCGACGGGCTCGAACCACGAACCGTGCAGCAGCTCGACGTCGAGGCCGTTGAGCGCCATCGTCGCGGCTGCGAGGTCCATCGATCGCGGACTGATGTCGGTCGCGGTCACCTGTTCCGCGTAGCCGCAGGCGTGTACGGCCTGGACTCCGCAGCCGGTACCGACGTCGAGAACGCTTGTCGCCGGGGACGTGGGCGTTCCGCGCAGCAGCGACAAGGAGGCCTGCCCGACTCCGAGTACGTGGTCGGGAGCGGTCTCGGCGGCGCGCATGCTGCCGTCCGGATCCGAGACGATCCACCGAGTTCCATGTCCGGCGTCGAGCGGGCGAATGTCGAGCAGTGTCCGCACTGTCGATCCGGAGCGGGTGAGAATCCCGGCTGCGACGGCGTCGGCAACCGCCAGTGGTGCGATGGCGTCGGCGACGTCGGACTCGGGGCAGTCGTCGACGAGCAGGAACAGGCGCACCAGAACGCCCAGCGCACCACCGTCCCGGCTGGCGTTGCGTACCGGCACCGGCTCGCTGCGACCGAGGGCAGCGTGGGCGTCGTAGCCGAGCAGCGTCAGTACTCCGTCGGCGTCGTACCCCGCCCGCTCGAAGGCCTCACGAAGATCGGAGCAGGCGACGACGAGCGGGGATGTGGAATTCGGTGCAGTCACGACGCAAGTGTCGCATCGGCGATGGCCGCTGCGTCAGTCGTCGCCCGGTTCGATCACCCGGTGGTTGCTCGATTCCAGTTGCGGCCTGTCCACGGTCCGGTAGTCGTATCGGCTCATCTCGTCCTTGGTGCGGGGCGGCCGATCGTTGGCGATCAGCACCGCCATCCACGGCAGTGGAATGGACGCTCCGACTATCGCCATGGAGATCCACGGATTCATCCACATCCCGTACGCGATGGCAGCCAACACCAACGCCGGGATGCGGAACGACATGATGAACATGTATTTGCGGACGCGAGCTTTGTGCTGCTCTTCGACCGACTTTTGCGCCTCGGTGATAAGGACGGGCCCATCCGGCGAGTCGCTGTACGCGCTTCCGTCGAACCCTGGGGTTCTCGTCATACCTCCACTGTGGCACTACTGCTCACAGAATGCATACGACGAGCTGTGGAACCGGTTACCCCTTGCTGTGGATGCACGGCCTGAACGGATTAATCTGTGTTCATGAGCACTCAGACGAAGGACCGTCCCGACATCGCACCGGACGAAACCACCGAGGACGACAGGCCGAAGTTCTTCCACTACGTGAAGAAGAACAAGATCGCCGAGAGCGCGGTGATGGGTACGCACGTCGTCGCGCTGTGCGGTGAGGTGTTTCCCGTCACCAAGTCCGCGAAGCCCGGATCGCCGGTGTGCCCGGACTGCAAGAAGGTCTACGAAGGCTTGAAGAAGGGCGACTGACCACCGTCTCCCGGGTGTCGGTCCGGGGTCGGCTCCGGACGATCCGAACGTGCTCGGTCGCCGGACAGTTTGATCGGCCCCGTGGCCAGCCGTCGGGCGACAGCGGTCACCGGTCCCGACGGCTTGTCGTCGGTAGCGGCCTGCGCCGCGATCCACTCGCGCATCTGGTCCATTCGCGTCGCCCGTGCGGGTGAGAACTCCTGGATCGTCGCGTTGAACTCGGCGCCGAGAACGATGGCGAAGCCGAGGAAGAACGTGAACAGCAGAAACGCGATGGGCGTCGCCAGCGCGCCGTAGGTGTACCCGGTGCTCGTCACCCAGCCGAGGTACCGGCGCAGTACCGCGCTTGCGATCATGAAGAACACCCCGGCCAGCAGGCTCCGCCGAGGAGACGATGCCACGGCAGCGAAGTGTGCAGGGCCACCTTGTACAGCGTGGTCAAACCGATGATCAGCAACAGGCCGACGGCCGGGTAGTAGAAGAAGTCGATGACCTCGCTGCCCACGGTGATCCACGAATCCGGCAGAATTTGCTGCACGTACACCGGTCCGAGGGCGACGAGCGGAAGCACGAAGACCGCGATCACCAGGAAACCCACGTAGAGAAGCAGCGCGAAGAACCTCTGCCAGACGGGATGTCGCGCGTCGGCCTGCCCGTGCGCTTCGACGATGGAGTCGACGAACGTCGAGATCGCAGACGACCCGGCCCACAACGAGAGCAGAAAGCCCACGGACACGATCTCGCCGCTGCCCTGGGCGAGGACGTCCTTGACCGTCGGAGCGATGATCTGGTCCACGACGCTGCCGCTGAAGAGGGTGTTGCTGAACGTGATGATCTTGGACTCGATGATCTCGACGGTGTTGGGTCCGAACCATCCGCCGACGAGTCCCAGACTGCCCAGCACGCCGAGCAACAGTGGTGGCAGCGACAGCGTCTGCCAGAACGCGGCCGTTGCTGCCTTGCTGAAGATCGAGTCTTCCCACGCTTTGCTCAGAGTGCGCAGTGTCACTTTCCATACTGCGTGTAGCGGCCTTCTCGCAGACAACCGTTCCGGTGGTGGAGTTCCGCCTGCAGACTCGCTCATGGTTCCTCCAGCATTCCTGACGAAAGGCGACTTCGCCTAACAGCCGACTCGCCGTGTCGTATCCGACTCACCCCAGCGATGCGGGATCGGTCGGTGCGGAGCGATAGGCTCCTCGGCGGACACTGCAGGGCTACCGAGAGCGCGAGGAATTTACATCGATGCCAGGAACCGGCGGCCAGTGAGCGCTGACATGTTCGATCCCACACCACCGTCCACCGAGCAGACTGCCGCTCCCGCGAGTGGGGGAGCACCGCTGCGCGCGTGGCAGCGACGGGCGCTGACGAAGTATCTTGTCGCCTCGCCCAAGGACTTCCTCGCGGTCGCGACGCCCGGCGCAGGTAAGACGACCTTCGCCCTCCGGGTGGCCGCAGAACTGCTCGCGCATCGGACCGTCGATCAGGTCACCGTCGTTGCGCCCACCGAACACCTCAAGCACCAGTGGGCGGAGTCGGCCGCCAGGGTCGGCATCGCATTGGACTCGCGCTTCTCGAACTCGACCGGTCAGACCTCGAGCGACTACCACGGCGTGGTCGTGACGTATGCGCAGATCGCCTCGCACCCGTTCAAGCATCGAGTGCGCACCGAATCACGCAAGACCCTCGTAATTCTCGACGAGATTCACCACGGCGGCGACGCCAAGAGCTGGGGTGAGGGAATTCGCGAGGCGTTCGGAGACGCCACCCGACGTCTCGCACTGACCGGTACGCCGTTCCGCAGCGACGACAGTCCGATTCCGTTCGTCAACTACGAACCGGATCAGGACGGGTTGATGCGGTCCAAGGCCGATCACGCGTACGGCTACTCCGATGCTCTTGCGGACGGCGTGGTCCGTCCGGTCGTGTTCCTCGCGTACTCCGGTGAAGCGCGCTGGCGGGACAGCGCCGGCGAGGAATACACCGCACGCCTGGGTGAGCCGCTCAATGCCGAACAGACCGCGAGGGCATGGCGCACCGCTCTGGATCCGCAGGGCGACTGGATGCCCGCGGTGCTGTTGGCTGCGAACACGCGGCTCGCACAACTGCGCGCAGGCGGCATGCCCGATGCCGGCGGTCTGGTGATCGCAACCGATCAGACGGTGGCGCGGGCCTACGCGAAGCTGATCGAAGTGATCACGGGGGAGACACCGGCGATCGTGCTCTCGGACGACCCCACGTCCTCGGCTCGTATCGCCGAGTTCGGTAAGAGCGACCAGCGGTGGATGGTTGCCGTCCGCATGGTGTCCGAGGGCGTCGACGTTCCGCGTCTGGCCGTCGGTGTCTACGCGACGAGCGCGTCGACCCCGCTGTACTTCGCGCAGGCGATCGGCCGCTTCGTGCGGTCTCGGCGCAAGGGTGAGACGGCGAGCGTCTTCCTGCCGTCGGTGCCGGTGCTGCTCGATCTCGCGTCGCAGCTCGAGGCGCAACGCGATCACATCCTCGGCAAGCCGCACCGCGAGAAGGACGGCTTCGACGACGAGTTGCTGGCCGACGCCAACAAGCAGAAGGACGAACTGGGCGAGGAGGAGAAGGCGTACACCTCGCTGGGTGCGGATGCGGAACTGGACCAGGTGATCTACGACGGTTCCTCGTTCGGTACCGCGACGTTCTCGGGTAGCGACGAGGAAGCGGACTATCTCGGTCTGCCCGGTCTGCTCGACGCGACGCAGATGCGCGACCTGCTGCGCCAGCGCCAGCAGGAACAGATCGACAAGCCGGCTGCCGGGCCCGCGGTTCCGGCACCCGCAGTCGTCAACGACAGGGCCACCAGTGCGGGCCAGTTGGCCGGTCTACGGCGTGAACTGAACAGTTTGGTCGCGGTGTACCACCACCGCACCGGGAAGCCGCACGGAGTGATTCACGGCGATCTGCGACGTATCTGCGGTGGCCCGCCGACGGCGATGGCGTCGGCCGATCAGTTGGGCGAGCGAATCGCGCAGTTGCGCAAGATGTAGAGATCCCTGGCAGATCAGGGCACGAAAAAGACGGACGGTCTGGTGGCCGTCCGTCTTCTTCGTTGTGTTCGTCGATCGTGGCGAACCTGTTTCCCCCGACGCAAAAGGTGGGTTACACCGTGGAGTCCGATTCGGTCATCACCGTTGCGTTCACTTCACGCAAACGGGCTTCGTGCTCGGTGGCGTGGTGACCGCAGAAGAGAAGTTCTCCACCGGTCGAGAGCACGACACGCGCGCGAGCCCCTGCACCGCACCGGTCGCACCGGTCCGCTGCTGTCAATTGTGGGCTGGTCAATGTTCCGGGCATGACTCCTCCGTACTGGCTTGCGGGTTGTCCCGTTCGCCTGGGGCCGGTCCGCCGCGTCGGTATGGCGCGGTCCGTTCACTCTGTCAGACGTATGGCGGTCATGCGTTGTTCCCGAGCGCGTTTCTTTGTGTTGTCACTAACACGAAACATGGCTCACGAGCAGGAACGTCGTCGACAGTGTTCGCTGAGAGCTGATCGTGTTCGGTGCGAGTCGCGGCAGTAGGGTCGCCGGTGTGGCTTCGACTTCTACCTCGCTCTCCGGCGCATCGAAGCTGGGTATTCCGTCGCTGTTCGTGATCGGCGCGCTGTGCATGTACGTCGGTGCAGCGATCGGTGTGTTCTTGTTCGACACCGTCGATCCGGCCGCGGTGGCGTGGCTGCGCGGGTTCGGTGCGGCGCTGGTGTTGGT
>NZ_BAOX01000112.1:0-13717 GCF_000813105.1 Rhodococcus sp. BS-15
GGAGTTCAGGGGCGGCGGCGGGGTCAGGGGGCAGCGTATGGGAGCGCGGGGGCGGAGGGCAGTGAAGCAGGGGAGAGTTATGGACGTCGAGGTCAGTTGTCGCCGGTGATGGAATCGATGAACGGCGTCAACAGCAGCGCGATGTCGTCTGCGGCAGCGGCGATGTCGTCGGGCGGCTCGGGGATATAGCTCAGGGCCAAGCGCACGATTGCCTTGCTGGCGATGTCGGCGTGTCGTGGACTCGCACCGACCCAGCCGTGTTGGAGTGTTTCTGCGAGACGGTCGCCCGCACGCTCGATGAGCACGGCACTGTCGGTGGTGATGAGTCGGAGCAGATCCTCTGGCGCGTCGTCTCCGTGCAGCGATCGCACAAGCGGATCGAGCACGCTCAATTCGAAGAACGCGGAGAAGCCCTGCTGCAGTGCTGCACGAGCATCATTGGGATGTTGGTACAACGCAGAACCGCACAGGTCCACGAACATGTCGGTCAGCCTGATCGCGTATCCCTGTGCGACTCCCCGCCGCGAACCGAACTCGTTGTACAGGCTCTGTCGGCTCAAGCCCGCGGCTTGGCGATGTGGCTCATGGTGACGGTGCGCCAGGTGCGCGCGTGCAACAGTTCACGCAGGGCATCGAGCGCGGTGTCGCGTGCGAGGGTGGAGGCAGCCACGCGGTATCGACCGGGGGTCGACGTCTGTTCGGCTGCGGGCATGAGCACGACTCTATCGAACGACGGCCTGTGGACCGTCCAACCAGGCCTCCGTCAATTGATCACGTTGGACGGGACTACCGGTCGCGATCGCCGCCCTGACCTGCCTGATGTCCTTCGGGTATCCCACTCCGATTGCCCCGACGAGCCGGCCGTCACGCAGCGCGCATGCGGTGAAGCGACGGTCGGCGATGCTGCCGCGGGCAGTGACGTACTCGTCGTCGGGGCCGGTCCAACCCGCGAACTGGAGGTTGACGCCGTGTTGGGTGGACCAACCCCACGGGACATCGAGATCGCCGGGCTCTACGCCCATCATCGAACGGGCGGCCCGGGCGGCCTGATCCAATGCGCCGTTCCAGTGCTCGCTGCGGTACGTCCCGCCGAGGATTCGATTGGGTACCTCTGCCACGTCGCCCGCCGCGTACACGTTCGGTGTCGAGGTGCGCATCCCCGCGTCGACAAGAACGCCGGATCCGATCTCGAGGCCCATGTCTGCTCCGAGTTCGACGTTGGGCACCGAGCCGACGGAGACCAGCACCGTGCCGGCCGACCACGAACGACCGTCCGCTGCGGTCACGAGAGTTGTTCCGTCACGTTGCTCGGTGAAATCGGTGACGGCGACGTCGCTGTGGAACGCGATTCCGTTGTCGGCGTGCAGGTCGACGTACATCTGCGAGATCGCGGCCGGAGCAATCCGGTTGAGCGGTGCCGCTGCTGCTTCGAGGACGGTGACCTCTGCGCCGAGAGACCGCGCAGCCGCAGCCGCCTCGCATCCGATCAGTCCGCCTCCGATCACCAGGAGTGATCCGGTGCGCAGGATGTCGGCGTGCAAGGGCTCGACATCGGCGACACCGCGGAGAGTGAACACGTGGCACGGCAGATCGAGTTGCCGTGCCCGAGAACCGGTTGCCAGCAGCAGCGCGTCGTACGGAACCGGGTCGCCGGCGTCGAGCAGCACAGTCGAATCTGCGACGCCGACAGCCGTGACACCCGAGCGAACGTCGACGCCGTCGATGGCCGACCCGAGCTGGACTTGCTCGATCGACTTGGTTCCGGTCAGCAACTCCTTGGACACCGTCGGTCGTCGGTACGGCGCAGCCTGTTCACTCCCGATCATCGTGATGGACCCGGTGAAACCCTCTGCGCGGAGTACTTTGGCCGCGGTGTATCCGGTGGCACCCGATCCGATGATCGCGATCGCGTGCGGAGCGGACGTACTCACCCGCGTTCGACCTCGACCATCTCGAAATCGGCCTTGGCAGCGCCACAGTCGGGGCACGACCAGTCGTCGGGAATGTCGTCCCAGCGAGTGCCGGGTTCGATTCCGTCCTCGGGCCAGCCCAGTTCCTCGTCGTACTCGAATCCACACTGAACGCAGCGGTAGAGCTTCATGCCTTACTCCTGAAGTCGATTTTCTCGCGGACACCGCAGTCTGGGCACGGCCACTCGTCGGGTACCTCGGACCATGCGGTGCCGGCCGGGAAGCCCTCGCGCGGAGCGCCGTTGGTCTCGTCGTAGACGAACTCGCACACCGGGCACTCGAAGGCGGCCATCACTTGGCTCCGTGCCGGGCGAGGATCTTCTCCCGCTTGGACGGCTGGATGTTGACCTTCGTGATGTCACCGTCGTAGTGGTCGAGAACGCGGTGGTCCATCACCTTGCGCCACACCGGCGGGAAGTACGCCAGCGAGATCATGCTCGCGTATCCGCTGGGCAGATTGGGTGCCCCGTCCATGCTGCGCAGGGTCTGGTAGCGGCGGGTGGGGTTGGCATGGTGATCACTGTGTCGCTGAAGGTGATACAAGAAGATGTTGGTCACGATGTGATCGGAGTTCCAGCTGTGTTCCGGAGTGCACCGCTCGTAGCGGCCGTTCTCCTTCTTCTGACGCTGCAGTCCGTAGTGCTCGAGGTAGTTGACCGTCTCGAGCAGTGAGAATCCGTAGATGGCCTGAATCACCAGGAACGGCAACACGATCGGACCGAACACCGCGACGAGCACAGCGTAGAGAACCACGGACATCAGCCACGCGTTGAGCACGTCGTTCTGAATGCTCCACGTGCTCTTGCCCAATCGCTCCATGCGCGCCTTCTCGAGCTCCCACGACGACTTCAGGCTGCCCCAGACGCTGCGGGGGAGAAAGGCCCAGAAGCTCTCGCCGAACTTCGAGCTCGCCGGATCCTCGGGGGTGGCGACGCGAACATGGTGGCCGCGATTGTGCTCGATGTAGAAGTGGCCGTAGAACGTCTGTGCCAGTGTGATTTTCGACAGCCAACGCTCCAGGCTGTCTTTCTTGTGACCGAGCTCGTGCGCAGTGTTGATGCCGACGCCGCCCATCACGCCGATGCTGATCGCCAGACCGATCTTGGAGATCAGCCCCAGCCCTCCGTCTATCCCGAGCCAGGACAGGTTGTCGGCCGACCAGAGGTAGCAGGCGAACACCAAGCTCGCCAGCTGGAACGGAATGTAGGCGTACGTGCAGTAGCGGTAGTACTTGTCTTCTTCGAGTGCCTTCATCGCCTCGTCGGGCGGGTTGTCGCCGTCGGGACCGAAGAACCGATCGAGAATCGGGAGCAATCCGTAGACCAGCAGCGCGCCGATCCACCACCACACCGGAGACACAGCGTTCCAGCCGAGCTGGTTGAAAGCCCAGACCAGGCCGGTCGCCAGGAACACCGCCGTCGGCGGAATCAGGCCCATCAGCCAGAGGTATCGCTTGCGGTCGTGCCACGCGTCGACCGGCGCCTGCGCCTGATCGTCGACATTCGATGCGGTCATCGTCACTCCTTGTGTAAGGCCGATCACTGTGGATTGGACAATACACGGGATTTGTCATCGGGTTGGACAAATTCGGAAATTTGTACAAACCAGTGCAGCGCTGTGGCTGCGCCCACAGCACCACCGTTCGGACAGATCCAGCTGCTACCTTCCGTCTCGTTGTGGCCGGTCACAAACGGCCGCAGCACTCGTAGGTCCGTCTGTATCCCGTCGGGGGTACTTCACAACAGGAGTAGCTATGGACATATTCATCGCCAAGATCATCGCCGAGGTCATCATCCAGCTGATCAGCAGCGGAAGTGCCGAGAGCGGCACCACCGCGGTGGGCGCACTCCTCGGATCCTGACGTCGACGGCTGCGCCGGTCGTGCACCGGCGCAGCCGCCCGAGAGTCGTGTCGCGGTGAGAGGACGTCGTTTGTAGTCTTAGCCGCAACGAAAGGGCACCCATCCAGCCATGAGCTACGACAACGACTACCCGTACGGCGACCATCGCAGCTCTCGTAGTCGCAGCAGGCGTCGTCGTTCCAAGAAGAAGACCGGTCGACGCATCCTGCTCGGTGTCGGTGTGTTCGTCGTCGTTGCGCTCGGACTCGGTGCCTGGCTCGCCTACACGGCCAATACCGCGTACACCTACCTCAATCAGGCTCGCGACTATGCCCAGGCAGCGAAAACTGCACTGCTGGCAGGGGATACGCAGAAGGCCGAGACCTCCGTGGACGACGCGGTGCGTACCTCGACCCAGGCGAAGGACGCCACCGATTCGCTGATCTGGAAGGGTGCCGCCGCGATTCCGTACGTGGGCCAACCGCTGGACGTCGTCTCGCAGATCACCGACGTCGTCAATGGGCTGACCGTTGACGTGCTGACGCCGTCGGTCGAGGTGGGGGCCACACTCGATCCGAGTCAGCTGCGCGGTCCCGACGGTGCCATCGACATCGCCGCCCTGCGCGACGCCTCGCCCGCGCTGTCTCAGGCAGCGGCTGCGGCGGACGTACTGAACGCGCAATCCCAGGCGATCGAAGAACCGACGTTCGTCGCGCAGGTCGGCGACGCTCGAATTCAGTTGCAGGATCAGACGCACGAGCTGACGACCCTGTTGACCAACACCGACATCGCCGCCAAGGTGCTCCCCGCGATGCTCGGTGCCGACGGCCCCCGCAATTACTTCATGGCCTTCCAGACTCTCTCGGAATCTCGCGGAACCGGTGGCCTGATCGGCGGACTCGGCATCGTGCGCGCCGTCGACGGCAAGGTCGCGGTCGACTCGCTCGGCAGCAACCGCGAGCTCCGAATTCCTTACGATCCCATCGATCTCGGTCCGGACTTCTTCAACACCTACGAGAGTCGTTTCCAGCCCACCCAGAACTGGCAGAACAGCAACGTCAGTCCCCACTTCCCGTACGCGGGCCGGATCTGGCAGTCCATGTGGGAGCAGGAAACCGGCGAACGTGTCGACGGCGCTCTGGCCACCGATCCCGTTGCCCTCGGCTACATCCTCGACGTCGTCGGCCCCATCACGATGGGCGACGGAGAGGTGATCGACGGATCGAACGTCGTCCAGATCACGCAGTCCGACGCTACTTCCGCTTCGAGGACGACAACACCGCGCGCAAGGCCTACCTCCAGGACATCGCCGCCCGGGTGGTCGCGAAGATGCAGGGCAACATCGGATCTCCCAGTGCGCTGCTCGAAGCACTCGGCAAAGCCGCCAGCGAAGGCCACATCGCCGTGTGGAGCGCGGACCCGGCACTGCAAGCGATCCTGGGTCCGACCAAGATCGGCCACGAAGTTCCCGACAGCCCCGACCCGTACGCCGCGGTGGTGGTGAACAACGGTGCAGGCGGCAAGCTCGACTACTACCTCCAGCGCAAGGTCACCTACTCCGCGCAGTCCTGCGACGGCCCGACTCGGACCACCCGCGTCGTCGCCGAGATCACCAACAATGCCGCACAGCAGGACTACACCACCTACATCGCCGGCCGACAGAACGACTCCACCCGGTACGACGGACCTCCGGGAACCAATCGATCGGTGGTGGCGCTGTACGCAACTCAGGGCGCGACGTTGACCGATGCCACCATCAACGGAACTCCCCTGTTTCTGCTGACTGCTGCCGAACGGGGCCATCCGGTGTTCTACGTGCCGGTCGTCATCGAGCCGGGACAGACCAAGACCATCGAGTACAACCTCGTCGAACCGACCGTGGCCGGCGAGGCGCAGGCACCGGTTCAGCCGCAATCGGTCCCGGCAGCGACCGAAGTGGACTTCCCCGACTGCAACTGATTCCCCGCGTCACCCGTAGGGCAGAATCCCCAGCGTGCGAAGAACTCGACTGTGGATCGCCGGGGCACTCGGGTTGGCGCTCGCCGCCGCGCTCGTGGCAGGGCCACTGAAGAAGCCAGTGCTGACGGTCCGCAACGCGCACTGCTTCGGGTGGAGCGTCAACGACACCGGGCCACGGTTGGTGACGCTGGGAGACTCTATGGCGCAAGGCAATTCACGCGTCGACTGGGGAATTCACGGCAACACGTCGTGGTATTCGTATCTCGTGTGCGGAGACAGTGCTCCTGCGGCCGACGGCGGCAACTTGGGAATCAACGGCGCGACGACGACGCAGATCCTCGCCCGAACCGACGAAGCATTGGCAGCGAACCCGGACATCCTCGTCGTCAACGGCGGCACCAACGACCTCGCCAGATCGGTACCGCTGCCCCGGATCATCGACAACCTACGCACGATTCTCGACCGGGCACACGACGTCGGCACGGTCGTGATCGCCACGGTGCCGTCGTCGCGCAAGGTCAGCGCCGACGATCTGAACGACGAAATTCGAGCACTGGTCGCCGAGCGCGGCATACCCGTCGCCGAATTCGCGCCACTGCTCGCTCGGCCCGGAGCCACCTTCGACGGCGTGCACCCCACCTCGAGCACCGCTGCAGCCATGGCGGCCGAGGTTGCTGCAGCGGCCGGCGCATCGATGCCGTAGCCGTGCTGATTCTCGGGCGAGCTGCTAGATTCGCCCGATATGCACCGAATGTCGGGGAGGTATTCGGTGGAATTGTAGAAAGCTGGCAATCGATGACCACACGTCGTCAAGACGCGTGCATCGATATCTCGTCGACGATGGCCGTTCAGGATCTCGCCCGAACGGTCGTCGACACCGCCGAACGTAGTTTCGGTCGATGGGGCATCGAGTATCTGGGACCGGACGGCACCCGCCTCTGGTTCGGAGTGCACCGTCTCGTATTGGGCAGAAGACGCGACACGGTGATGCGGTTCATCGTCACTGTCGACGCCGATTTCGATGGCGCACAAGCGCGTTCGCAGATCGAGCAGTTCGTTCGCAGCCCGGCATCGGGCACGTTCGTGCCCATCGGCCCGCGACAACTGCGCGGGTACCCGACCTACCTCGCGTATCTGCGTGCGATGCGGACGGCGGTACTCGCTGCGGATCCGGGGGCGCACGTGACGATGGTGCCCGAAGTGCGGACCTGAGCGTTCGCAAGCGTGCGAAGAACGCGGAATGCCGCCTCGCGGAGTCGATAGTGAACGCTGAGGTGCGGGCCGCCTGTGGATAACCCAAAACTATCCACAGGTTTCGAAAACGGCACTGGCGCAGTCGACGTCGATCGTTCACCGTATCGGTATGGGGGTACACACGGCGTCGATCTGATGGCTCGGGGGATGAGCCGCAGCACCATCACGCGCAGAACTGCCTCCGGGCAACTGATTCGAGTGCTGCCCGGAATCTATGCGAGAAACGAGCCCGACTACCTGGACCTGTGCACGGCGGTGACTCTGTGGAAGCCCGACGCTGTGTTGAGCCATCTGACCGCGGCGTGGGTGTGGGGATTGGTCGAGGAGGAGCCGCCGCAGGTCACGGCAACAGTGCCGCCCTCGGCCCGGCAGCAGGCACCGTCGTGGGTGAAGATCCATCGACGACGCTCCCTGACTCGGACCGTTGCCGAGGTCTTCCGGTGGTGACGTTGGCGCAAGTGTTCGTCGACGTGGCGGCAACTCTGACGGGTGATGAGCTGGAGAGGTTCTTCGACACGGCAATCGCGCGGCCGGCTCTGCGGCGTCGGATCGCGACGGTCTGCGAGCAATCTCGCGGGATGTTCGGCATGAAAGCCGTACGGAGACAACTGCGTCTGTGCTGCCTCGGCACTCGATCCGAGGCCGAGCGAGTGGTGGCACGGGCACTGTCCGCTCGACATTTCTTCATGGAGATCAATGCGCGGGTAGGGCCGTATTTCGGCGACCTCGTGGACTTTCGGGCTCGGGTGATCGTGGAGATCGACGGACGCGAGTTCCATACGTCCGGCCAGGCTTTCGACAGCGATCGTCGGCGCCAGAATCGGCTGGTCCTGGAGGGGTGGCTGGTTCTGCGCTACTCGGCGGTGCAGGCGATGGGCGACACGCGACGCGTGGCGGACGAGATCATCGAGGTGGTCAGGCGACGTCGACGTTCGATCGATGCCGTCGGCCGGGCATTGCCGCGGACCTGAGCGTTCGCAAGCGTGCGAAGAACGCGGAATGCCGCCTCGCGGAGTCGATAGTGAACGCTGAGGTTCGTGATCAGAGGCGGCCCTGTTGAATCGCAACGACGACGAGAGCGATCACGGCAATCGTGAGGATTGCTAAGAGCGCCAAATGAATTGGATCGGTCGAACCCGGTGGTCGAACTCCGTTCGGACCCCTTTTCTGGAGCATGTCACAGACTGTAGGTCACTTTCTCGGATTGTGCACAGGATGGGTGGTACAAACCGAGGGCCGGCCTTCAGAAATTCGCACATGTGTTCGATCACGAGTAGAGTCGGACTCGGCGGAGTTGGGAGGGAAGCCCGGCTCCGCCGCCCAAGTGTGGAAGGCCCAGTGAAGTGGACGGTGATCCGATGGACGACGTACTGCGCAAAGTCGAGGAACTGAAGGCGTTGGTCGTCGAGCTCGAGGCCCTGGACCGACAACGCGTCGGACTGGGGGATCGGCTGGTGGATCTGGAGCATTTCTTTCGCAGAGCCGGGTGCCCCGAACTGTCCCAGCAAGCCCTCGATGCGTTCATGGTGACCTACGCGGGCCGAGTGTTCGAGTTGGCCGACGGTATGCGGGGATAGGCGCAAGTTTTCCACTTTGCGGACCAGGTGGTTTCGTCTGTGGTTGACTTGCCCATCCGCGTCGTGACCCTCAGGAAAGCTGCTCGAGACCTGTGAACAGTCTTCGCCAATGGTGGTCGCTCCCCGTCGACTACGGGTGGAACGTTGCGTATGCACGGTCCCAGCAAGCACTGCACGTCACCCGGATTCTCATCGGGATCTTCTGCTTCTTCTACGCGGCGGCCGCGGTGATCGCCCTGACGATCCCGGGTCTCGCAGACAGCGGCCCGGGGCAATGGGCGTTGTGGTCGACCATCGTCACAACGCCTCCGCTGGGGTTGGCCTGGCTGATCGGCGGCTGGCCGAGCTGGCGCATGTCGATCGCATTCGTGATGTACGCCTATATCGTGCTCGCCGCAGTACTCCTCACCCTCGACGAGTCGTCCGAGATGCTGCCGTTGGCCGCACTGTTCACGGTGATGGGCAGCTACGTCGTGGGTTTCCACGGCCCCAAGGTGTTCACCGCTCATCACCTCTTCGCCTTCGTCACCCTTGCCGCCCTCTATGTCTCGGCCATGGTCGAGGAACCGGCGCAGCGTCTGCAGACCAATCTCTACCTCGTGATGCTGATCCTGGTGATGTTCTCAGCCCCGCTGATCTGCCACTCCTTTCTGATGCTGCTGCGCCGCGACGCCACCGGCGCGTTCTACGACCCGCTCACCGGACTGCAGAACCGCCGGGGATTCGACGCGGCGATCGGCAACCTCGACCTTCGATCCGGGATCGAGACAGTGGTGGCCGCCGTGGTGATCGACATCGACAACTTCAAGGCCGTCAACGATCGATACGGCCACGAGCACGGAGACAGGGTCATTCGCCTCACCGCGAACCGCATTCTCGATGTGTTCCCGGCGCCGGCCGTCACGGTTCGACTCGGCGGCGAAGAATTCGCGATCGTCTGCCTGAGCGAAGTCGACTCGGTGATCGATCGATCCGAGGAACTGCGAATCCGCCTGTGCGACGCGACCGACCGGTCCCCCTTGACGGCATCGATAGGCGTCGCCCACATGGTTGTCGAGGCGCGGGACATCGTAGGGGACGTCGATGTGCTGCTCGGCCGAGCCGATCGAGCGATGTATCGGGCCAAGCGGATCGGCGGCAACCGCGTCACGGAGTACGAAGACGGGGAGCCGTCGTTCCATCCGGTCGACGAACGGCAGTGAACGACGGCGTCGACCGAGTTCCGCGATGGAACCGGTCGACGCCGCCGATCGAGGTGCGAACTGCTACGCCACCTCTGCCGCAATCGCGGACCGGGTGCCGACGTCGAAGACCGGGTTGGTCAGGTGCACGTCGAGGGTGTTGCCCGGACCGGCGATGATCGCGTTGAGCACCGAGGTGAACGCGCCACAGTTCTCGAACTGCGGAATCGTGTAGGTGCCCGTGACATGTGAGTCGGTCTGGTTGTTCTGGATCAGGTCGATCGCATCCAGCGAACCGGTGAGGTTGGCGGTGGTTTCGGCGGTGACGCAGTTGCTACCCGCCGGGATCAGGTCGACTGCAGCCGATCCGGCGGACCCGGTGTCGATGCCCAACGGCTTCACCGAGTCGATTCGAATTTTGAAGCTCTGCTCGACGTCGAGATCCAACGTGGGTGCCTCGGCGGGTCCACCCTGGACGAGGGTGCCGGAGACCGGGGTCGCGTCGATGATCGAGATGGTGAAGTTGGCCAGCGTCGCGGGTCCGAGTTTCAGATCGGCCGACGCCTGCGGAAGGGCGAGCGAACCGGTCACCGTTCCACCGACCAGGTCGACATCGGTCACCAAGTCGGTGGTGGGGAACACCACCGGCTGACCGGTGTTGGCGATGATCGTCGTCGTGTCGGCCTGGAACGTGATGGGAAGGGTGTCGGCAGCATTGGCCGGGGCGGCGACGAGCGTGCCCAGGGCGATGCTCGACGCCAATGCCGTCATCGTGACAACAGTCTTGTTGCGGATCTTCACGTGTTCTCCTTGTCGAGAATGGGTGGTGCGGAACGAGATGGGACGGGAGGAGTCAGGACAGGGTGAAGGCGGGGTTGGGCTGGACCGACAGGCTGTTGACGGTGCAGTTGCCGGACATCGGCTGGTTCGTCGCGGTGAGCGTGTTGGTCATGTTGTCGAACGATCCGGCCAGCGTGGCGGGCCCGCAGTTGTAGCCGACCAACGAGAAGCCCACGTTCGAGACCTCTCCGGTGGTGGCGCTGGTGGGGGTGAGAGTCCAGGGCAGGTTCTTCAGCTGGGGCAGGCCGCACAGACGGTTGGAACCGCTGATCTGGCGTCGGTGATCGATGCCGAGGAGCCGTCGGCACTGGTGGTGCCGGACAGTGAGATGGAACAACTCACCGGCACTCCGAACGAAGCGGGTGTGCTCACGACGATCGTGCCGGGCGCCGTGAAAGCGGTGCCGGCAGGGGAGATGGTGGCGGCACCGGCGCTGGCGGCACCGAGTGTCGCTCCGGCGATGGCAAGAGCGGCAATTGCGGCGGAGAGCGTGCGAGAGCGGGTCGGCGGGTTGAGCGTCATCGATCGATCCTCCAAGTCGGAAAGCGGCTTGGGACCCCCGCGAGGGTCCGGCGGTGCCGGTGTTCCGGCAACCGGGAGGGACGTTAGGGCGACGAAACTTCTGCAGAAATTGCTACGAGACAAGTCTGTGACAAGTCACAATCCGGTCGGTATGTTTGTTGTATGCAGTGGTAACGGAATCCGGCGGACGTCTCGGAAATGCACTGCGACATCGGCTTTCGGACCGCTTTCGTGACGACCGTGGACCTATTGTTCCGAGGGGTAGAGGCGGCCCCGTTGTTACCGTTGCGTTATGCAAAGTTACCCAAACGAGATAGTTGTGATTGCGTCGATGACACCTTCGACGGCGAACATGAGTGAGCGAAGAGAAAAGCATGCTCGACAGGTTTGAAAATGGATGTGCCCCCGCGTGACGGGGGTCCCTTTTTCGTGTCAAACTTCAGGTGTGACGTTCGCGCTGGCCGAAGCAGGATCTGCAGTCGACACGGACACGGGAGAGCTGACGGTGCATCCGTATTTCGCCCCGGTCTGTCGACTGGACAACGGCGCGCTCGCAGCGATCGAAGTTCAACTTCGCGGTCCCGAGAACGGTCCGCTCGCCTCGGCTGACGCGCTCAAGCGCGCAGCCAGAGCAATGGACGCCAAGCGCGAACTCGACGCTCTCGCGTGGGGTGTGGCTCGAATCAACCAGTCGGTGCGGTTGCCGATGCTCGTCTCCATGGACGTCGACTCCCTGGCCGCACTCGATTCCGCCACCGAAGAACAATTGCGCCGAGACATCGTGGTCGTCACCGAAGCGGCACTCGTCGACAGTCCGGCCCGCACCCTCGCAGCGA
Source organism: Rhodococcus sp. BS-15 (assembly GCF_000813105.1). Lineage (NCBI taxonomy): Bacteria > Bacillati > Actinomycetota > Actinomycetes > Mycobacteriales > Nocardiaceae > Rhodococcus > Rhodococcus sp. BS-15. The sequence goes on from NZ_BAOX01000112.1 coordinate 11,980, forward strand.
TCGACAAGGCCAGGCGCGACGGCAAAGTGGTGGCCGTCGACGACGTCGGTCGTCGGCCGCAGTCGATGACTCTGCTGCCGCTCATCGAACCCGACGTGATCATCCTTGCCGGATCGATGGTGTCCCGGCGCCCCGATCTGGCCACTGCGCGGACCGCTCATGCCGTCTCGGCGCAGGTCGAACGAACCGGCGCGGTGGTGGTGGCCAGCGGAGTCGACACTGCACTCCATCGCACCCGCGCACTCGGACTCGGAGCGACCTACGGGGTTGGCGAGTTGTATCCGGCGGCGGAAACGACGGAGGAGCTTCCTGCCGACGCGGCCGAGGTGATGCCCCCGTTCCCGACCTGGAGCACACCTGCCGTCGCCGCCGAATCGCCGTACGCCATCGCGTCCGCGGGAAAGATCGCCACCCGTAGCACCAAGCGTCTGCTGGTAGCGATGAGTACGTCTCTGGAGATGCAGGCCGCGGCCGCTGGGCCGGAAACGTTGGTGCTCGGCACTTTTCAGCGGGCGGAACACTTCACCGCGACCACCCGCGGGCGGTGGGTCTCGATGGCCGAGCAAATCTCGTACGCCGGCGTCTACGGCGTCGGCATGGGCTACGTGCAAGAGGGTGGCATCATGCATGCGCCTCTCGATCCGGTGGATCCACTGGTCGAGGAGTGGAACGTGGTGGTCCTCGGCCCGCACTTCTGTGGAGTGCTCGCCGCGATCGATCTGCACCGCGGGGAGGTCGACGCCGACCGGGAGTTCGACTATGTGATGTCGTACGACCGCGCGACCGTAGTGCGTTGCGCCCGAGCTATTCTGGCGCGCTTCTGAGCTCTCGCACGTAGCTGTCGACCGGCTATGTTTCGGGTGGCCGCGTCAGGGCATACGGCACTCAAGTGATCGTGTAGTCCGGACTACCCCATTGCCCAGGCTTCGCACGTTGAAAAAACAGCGTGCGAGGCCGAATTTCTTTTGCTACCCCGCCGACGCCTGCCTGACGTGGTCGAGCGCCACCTCGCGAAGCTTGCGGTTGGTCTTCTGCGATTGCTCGACAAGCATTTCGAATGCGGCCTGTGGGCCGATGCGATGGACGGACATCAAGATCCCCTTGGCCTGCTCGATGGGTGCTCGGTCGTCCAGAACCTTCTGCACATCACACGGCCAGTCGACGCGAAGAGCCCGACCTGCATTCATGCGTTCAATTGTCACCCGAGCCGGGATGCCGCAGGTCGGACACCGAAAGACGCGCCGAAAACGCGTCGAACAGAGTTGTCGACGTGATCTGATCAGTAGCGGTCCGTTACCGGGCCGTGATCAGGCGGCCGGGTTGGACAGCGGACGTCCGATGAGAAACTCGAGTGTGCGGTACGCGTCCGTGCGACGGCCGTTGCTCGCATTGTCGTGATAGGCCGCACCGGCGACGACCACACCGACCGGAATGCGACCCGACTCGATATCGCGAGCCGTCTGCTCGGCGCAGTTACGCAACACCGGGCAGTCGGCACACAGTCGCCATGCTTTTTCTGCGCGTTTGCGGCCGTGCCGAGGAAGTTGCTGCGAGTCGTAGGCATCCATGTCTTCGATGCACGCACCCTTGAGGCGCCAGACCTGGTCATCCGTCATCGTCGTGATCCGTTTCGCGTCGTGCCGATCGTTCCACGACCTCTGTTCCCCGTCCGGATCAACTCGAAACACCCAAATGCCTTGCGCCCCCGCAGGCCCGCCGGGGTCAGGCCGGGCGACGA
>NZ_BAOX01000111.1:0-13771 GCF_000813105.1 Rhodococcus sp. BS-15
GCCTGCTCATGTCTTTCTCGCGCGTCCTCTGCCGCAGAATGCGCGAGAGCCTGCGCACGGGAGGTGACCTGCCCGGCGGTGCTACGCATCGCGGTCTCGAGCAGTTCCGCGACGACAGCGTCGCGGCGCTGCTCGTCGAGGGTGGGGTCGGCGACCAGCACGGTGGCGTAGCGTCGGCGATCGCCGAGGCGTGCGCGGCATGGATGTCACTACCTGCGAGGGCGTCGAGCACGCCGGGCCGGTCGGTGAGCCATTGCCCCAGCTCTATCTGACGGGCAGCGGACCCGTCGGTGATCCGCACCGATCGCGCGTACCACCGAGTGACCGACGATGCCCGAGTTTCATCGCCAAACCGCGTCGGTCCATCTCTGCGAGCAGTGTCAATCTCTTTGCAGCGAGAGCATTTTCGAGGGATGCAACGTTGGCCAGCTCGGAGACCAATTCCTGGTCCCCGAGCCCGAACACATCCCCCCATGTCTTCACCCCACGAAAGCTATACCCACCCACCGACAACTTCCGACGGCGCAGGTCAGCGCGTCCACCGGATGCGGATGGGCCCCTTCGCGGTCGACGGATCGACGACGGATCCTTTCTGGGTGATCTCGACTTCTCCCGCGTCGACCATGCGTCGAGCGGCGCGGCGAACCGGTTCCATCAACTCCCGCCAACCGTCGTCGGACAGGGCCCGTGCGACGTCGGAAGGGCAGATCGTTGAGTCGCGGGACCTGGCGTCGAGCAGGGAACGGATCTTGTCTTCGAGTTCCTTGTCGGTGGTGCTCACCTTGTGCCGCCGGCATGCGTCGCTGCAGTACTTGATGTCATCCCAGTTCTTCTCCCACTTCTTGCGCCATTCGATTCGCCGCCCGCACGATGCGCAGACCTTGTCCGCGGGGTGAGCCGTGGGGGAGCGACGGGAATGAGCCATGCTTCGACAGTAACCTCGTCGCATGGCGATTCGACCCATTCTCATTGCCGGTGACCCGAGGCTGACGACGGTTGCCGAACCCGTCACCGTGTTCGACCCGGAGTTGGCCGGGTTCGTGGAGGACCTGTTCGAGACCAACACTGCGGCGCACGGTGCCGGTCTCGCCGCCAATCAGGTCGGCGACCCGCGTGCGGTGTTCGTCTACGACCTGAGGGACGGCGGAGTCCGCCACCGCGGGCACGTGGTCAATCCTGTTCTGGAGACGTCGGCGATCCCGGAGACGATGCCTGACCCCGAAGACGGTGAAGGGTGTCTGTCGGTCCCTGGGGAGCGGTACCCGACCGGCCGCGCGGACTGGGCCCGCGTGACCGGTGTCGATGTGGTGAACAATCCCGTGTCGGTCGAGGGTCACGGTTACCTGGCTCGGTGTCTGCAGCACGAGTCCGACCATCTGGCCGGTCACCTGTACCTCGACCGTCTGATCGGCCGCAATCAGCGCGCTGCGAAGAAGATGATCAAGGCCCGAGGATGGGTAGGACCAGGCAACAGCTGGCTGCCCGGATCCGACTCCAATCCGTTCGGATGGTGATCAGCAGACCCCAGTGACTGCGCACGCGGTCGCACGTTCGAGCTTCCAACGGCCGTCGGAGACAACGAAACCGATCGAGGACACCGGCCCGACGGAAGTGCCGCTCGCCTCGACCCGGCCGGGTGCGACGACGTCGATGCGGTCGAACGTCGCCTCCGACATGATCCCACCGCTGTCGAAGACCGCGGCATTTTCCTCGGCAGATCCCTCGAGCGCGTCGGCGCGGTCACCCCGTTCGGCGGTCCGGTCGAAGACGGTACGGAAGATGGCGGTCGCTTCGTCCGGGGTCGGGATGTCGGAGGGCGCGACGGAGGGAGGCGGGGGTGGGAACGACGACGGCGCAACGTTGACCGCCGCCTCGATGCTCGGCTCGGGTCCCGTTGCGGCGCAACCGGTAAGGGCGATGAGAGTCAGTCCGCACAGGACGCGGCCGGCGATCATCAGAACGGGTTGTAGACGTAGAGCGTCCGGTAGTCCCATTCCGACGATCCGGCCGGGATTCGAATCTGAGTCAGGGCTCGGCCGTTCTGGGTGCACCAGCTCTGACCGTGGAACGACGAGCAGTCGATCTGCCGGCTCGTGCCGAACGGGCTGACGATCAACGATTTGGTGCCTGCTGCGCCGTATGCCGCAGGGTCGAAGGCGCTCACGAAGTTCGCGGTCGAATCCTTGGGGCCGAACGGGTTGTCGTCGGGAGCGGCGGAGGCTGTCGGCGCGACGAGTACTGCGCCGCCGATCGCCAGCGCGACTCCGGCGAGGATCTTCTTCAGCATGGTGGCTCCGTTCGTTTCGAGCGCGAATGCTCGGTGCTCATGGGATCGGCCGCAACCGACCGCGCGTTACGAACCGGCTCCTCCCTCGGACGCGGCACACTGGAGTGATGACAGCACTCGAAGCGCCCATCGTTGCCCAGCGGCTCGGCCGTCGTCTCACAGTGTGGGGCGGTGGAAGTGTGCTTGTCGGAACGGTGTTGGCGTTGCGCGGGTCGTCGCCTGCTTGGCGCGCGTTCGGTCAGCAGACCGCCGGGTGGGGAGCAATCGATGTGGCTATCGCCGGTGCCGGGGCGCTGAACTCTTCGGTCCCGACGTCCAAGAGCTTGACCAAGCTGCTGTGGATCAATGCCGGTCTCGACGTCCTCTACATCGCGACCGGTGCTCACATCGCCGTCAGGAAGCCTCGGTTCGGCGGCCGGATCACTGCTGACCAGGCGGCGGGCCACGGCACTGCCGTCGTCGTGCAGGGCGCTGCGCTTCTCGCGCTGGACACGACTCACGCCCGCATGATCGCCGGCTAATCACACGAGTGTCATTCTCTCCGTAGGCGTTTTGTCAAGTACCGACACGCCCGATTTGTTGCGCGATCAGTAGATTTGCGTAACACTCGTCCCATCAGTCACATCAGTATCGTGGGTCACACGGGAAACGGTGGGTTCGTCCATGCGTGTACGTAGTCGGCAGATTGCTGTGGGGGCTGTCCTGGCACTGGCAGTGAGCGGACTCAGCGCTCTGACCGCACCCACCGTGTCGGCCGAACCGTGCGGTGGGCTCGGTGGGCCGGGCTCGTCTCCGCTGTTCGGGTCGTCGGGCAGCGCCGGGATGTCGGGCAAGAACCCGCAGGGACCTCAGGGGCCGCTTCCTCGGATCACCGGGAACACGCAGAGCATCGCCTGGGTCACCGGTCCGCAGAGCGTGAACGACACCTACAACGATCTCGCGATGTCCGGCACCGACCTCGGTATCAGTTGGGACAACGGGGCCGGCCAGATCCTGATGCGTTCGGTGACACCTTCGGAGACTGCTCCTCCGGCAATGCCCAGTGGCGTAGCAACGCGCTCTTCCGGTCGGACAAGGCGTCGACGAATTTGGCGCAGGGCATCGAGATCGGTCCAGCCGACCCCGCGGACAACACCTCCGGTGCCGTCGTGCGGGCCGCAGTCCGAACTACGCAGCCGAGATCATCTCCAGCGCAAAGCTGCCCAGCGTCGAGGACACGACGATTCCCACGGCGGCCATAGCGATCGGCAACACCCAGTACATCAACTACATGTCGGTCCAGAGCTGGGGCACACCCGGCGCTGGATCACGAACTACTCTGCGACGGCGAAATCTACTGACAACGGCCAGAATTGGTCGACGGATCCCAAGACTATCCGCGTCAACAAGGGCGTCACCATCCCGGGCTTCATTAACGTCCACGAAAGCCAAGGCAAGTTTCAGCAGAGTGCCTACGTGCTGGGTCGCGACGGCGAGTACCTGTACCAGTTCGGTACTCCCAACGGACGATTCGGCGATGCCTTCGTCTCGCGGGTGGCACCGAGCGATATCGAGAATCTCGACGCGTACGAGTACTCGACGCAGGATCCGGATCCGACGAAGCAGTGGTCGAAGAACATCGGCGACACCGTTGCCATCGTCAAGGGCCCGGTCAGCGAGATGTCGGTTGCCTGGAACGACTACCTCGGCCGCTACGTGATGATGTACGGGGACGAGAACTCTCGAACCTTGGTCGCGCGCACTGCAGACAATCCCGAGGGTCCGTGGAGTGCTCCGAAGACGATCCTCGACGCCAATCAGACGGCCGGCGGAATCTATGCGCCGTTCATTCACCCGATGTCGAGTGGAAAAGACCTGTACTTCACTGCTTCTCGGTGGTCGGACTACAACGTGCTGCTGCTGAAGACGAACCTCGATGCGTTGAAGTAATCTCCGCGGATCGATCGATCGCCGCCTGCAAGTAAGCGTCCACATCGAGATCGTCGGGGGCGGAGAGTAATCCGCGCCGGATCGTCGAGAGGTATCTGCTCGACGGTTCGCCGAGCTCTCGGGCAATCGAACTGGTCAGCGTGAACGCGGCCGTTCCATCGATGTCCGGAAGTCGGAGCAGTGCATCGTATTTCCCACGGAAGCTCTCACCTTCGCGATCCACTGCCAGTTGCGACCACTGTCCGATGGCAAGTGTCTCCGTCGCCCCGGCATCGATGGATGCGACGACGTTCTCGACGGCAGCCAGGTGAGCGAACTGGACGCGGTCGAGTAGATAGCCATGCGCTACAGACCGATTCGCGGTATCTGCCGTCGTCGAGACGAACGCAGATGCTCCGGTCCACCGCCGCGAGACTCCGGCGAAGTACAGCGGATAGTCGAGCCACAGCCATCTTTCCCCGGCAGGCAACGCTGTCGAGGGTGCCGGTGGGTGCGCACCGAATTCGGAGTTTTCGTCGGATCCCGTCAGGTAGGTGAAGAACCTCTCGCGCAGCAGATTCGAACCGTACGAGACGTACCAGAGCTGACCGGTCACTCGGTCTCGAACAGCTGCCGGTACGCCTCGGCGAGCAGGTCGGCCGCGAGGTCGTGGTTGTGTGACGCTGCGCCCGTCGAGTTTCCGGATCGCATCAGCCTGGCATTGAGGCCGTAGGCGAGGTCGTCGAACGTGTCGTCGTCGATCCCGAGGTCGACGTCCACGTCTTCTTCCAGCAGTGCACCGAGGTCGATCGACCACGACCATACGCGTTCGTCCCGGTAAGGGCCGCGTCCGGCGCTGACGGTCTCGTTGGAGACCTCGAGTTGCTCGTCGGTCCGGTCGCGCGGAACATTGGTGTTGATGCGCAGGTCGAGTTCGATCGTGTCGTCGTCGTGCACGATCTCGTCGACGCGGAGCGTCTCGAAGCCGCCGCACGTCAGCGTCACCAAGCGTCGAGGCCCGGTGTCGGCGGGTTCGTCGGACAGGGCGGCGATCTGCCACAGATATTTCGCAGTGTTCGCCGGGTCGGGAATCGAGGAGTTGATGTAGTCGGCCACGATGCTGCGTATGGCGGGGTATGCGATGTGGTCGGACAGTTCCCAGAACTGCTTGCGCGCCTTGCCGACGGCTGTGTCGAGCAGTGTCGCCCGCTTGGCTCTTTCCTTCGGCAGTGCGGATTTCGCGCTCGGGGCCTCGCCGTTTGCGCCGGGCTCCGAGGGGCGTTCGCGTAGGCGCGTCAGGTGCGAGACGAGATCCCGCAACTGCTCGAGCTGGTCTGCGGTGCCTGCGGCGAAGTCGAGTGCCTCGATGTCGGTCCACGCGTCGAGGTCCGCGGCGAACCGCGCGGCCACCGAATCGGAATGATCGACGTAGGCCGAGCCGTCGCTGAAGTGCAGAACGTAGAGCCCGGCTCGGTGTTCCTTGGCCGCGAAGACCGTGGCGATGGATCCGGCGTCGGTGACGTCGAATCGTTCGAAGGTGAATCCGTCGGGTGTGGAGGCAGTCGGCATAGTGGTGAATCTACCGATGTGAGTGGAAAGCACCTATTCCGCGCCTTGTCCGCATTGTCGGAATTACCGTCCCTGTACTGACAATGTATCCAAACATGTTCTGACACCGCTATTTCCGCTTTGTCCGTTCCGGCTCGAGTATTTTCTCTTCCATGAACGCGCAGGGAATTTCTGGTGCTATCTTGTGGAATGTCTGTTTCCACCGCTAACGAAACAAACAGGAAACAAGCGGTGTGAACAATGCCGATAGCAGTGCCACTGGGCACCGCCGTGGTGTTCGATGGAAGGTGGTTGCGCGTGGGCGGTTATCTTGCGCGGAGGTTGCTGAACTACGTCGTCCTGCTGCTCATCGCGACGTTCCTGACCTACCTCTTGGCGTCGCTCACGTTCGATCCGCTGTCCAATCTGCTCAGCCGCAACCCGCCGCCCTCCGACGCGGTGCTGGCTGCCAAGCGCGCGGCTCTGCATCTCGACGACAATCCGGTGTTGCGTTACCTGAAGTGGCTGTGGGCGGTGCTGCACGGTGATTTCGGGCAGACGATCGCTGCCGGTTCGGTCAACGACGAGTTGTGGCGTCGCATCCTCGTATCGCTGCGGTTGGTGGTGCTCGGCACTGTCCTCGGTGCTGTGCTCGGCACGTTGATCGGGGCATACGGAGCGGTTCGGCAGTACAAGATCTTCGATCACGTCGCAACGGTCGTCACGTTCATCCTCATCAGTACGCCTATCCTGGTACTCGCCCCGGTGCTCAAATACCTGGCGGTGCAGGTCAATCAGAGCACGGGCAGTCAGTTCTTCCAGTACACCGGTGAGACGTCGACGACGCTCGCGCCAGGTCTGATGAACGAAATAGTCGACCGCGCGCAACATTTGCTGTTGCCGACCGTGGTGCTGATGTTGTTCACCATCGGTGGTTACAGCCGCTACATGCGCAGTTCCATGCTCGACGAGCTGAACATGGACTACATCCGCACGGCTCGCGGTAAGGGTCTCACTCGCGGTCGGGCGATCTTCAAGCACGGCTTCCGCACAGCGTTGATTCCGATGGCGACGCTCTTCGCGTTCGGTATGGGTGCGGTGATCACCGGTGCGACGTTCACCGAGCGTGTGTTCGGCTGGTACGGCATGGGGGACTGGCTGATCTACGGCATCACCAGCCAGGACATCAACATCACGCTCGCGGTCTCGCTCTTCACCGCGCTCTCGGTGCTGGTTTCCGGAATGTTGACCGACATCTTCACCGCCGCATTGGATCCGCGCGTTCGTTACGCGGACTGACCCACCACTTCGATCGAGGAAAGGATCGGCGATGGCAACACCTGTGGTTCCCGAGATCGCCGCCGTGGACGGTCCGGGCGAGACGACGGCTCCGATCACCCGACGGCGGTTGGTGTTTCGTCGATTCCTGAGGAACAGGCCGGCGTTGGTGGGCATCGTGGTGCTGGTGGTGATGTTCGTCGGGGCGTTCGTTCTCCCGCACTTCATCCCCTTCACCTACGAGGAACTCGACGCGTATGCGCTCAACTCGCCGCCGACCACGCGGCATTGGTTCGGCACCAACCAGATCGGCCAGGACGTCCTGGCGCAGACGCTGCGCGGCCTGCAGAAGTCGCTGATCATCGGCATGCTCGTCGCGTTGATCTCCACCGTCCTCGCCGGAGTTGTCGGGGCGGTGGCGGGATACTTCGGCGGCTGGCCGATCGTGCCTTGATGTGGGTGGCCGACGTGCTGCTGGTGGTGCCGAGCTTCCTGGTCATCGCCATCTGCTCACCGTTGTTCCGCGACAAGAGCTTTTTCATCCTGGTGTTGCTGCTCGCCGCGTTCGCATGGATGATCACCTCCCGCATCATCCGTGCAATGACGCGATCGTTGCGCGAGCGCGAATTCATCCGCGCCGCAAAGTACATGGGTGCGACGCCGGCGAGTGTGATCGGCAAGCACGTACTCCCGTCGATGGCCTCGATTCTGATCGTCGACGTGACTCTCAATGTGGGCATCGCCATCATCGGCGAGGCGTCCCTGAGCTACTTCGGGTTCGGCGTGCAACGACCCGACGTTTCGCTCGGCACGCTGATCGCCGACGGTACGTCGTCCGCGCTGACCTATCCGTGGCTGTTCGCATTCTGCTGTGGCGCATTGGTATTGATCGTGCTGGCCACCAACTTCGTCGGCGACGGCCTGCGCGATGCTTTCGATCCGAACTCGACGAGGGGACAGGCACGTGGCTGAGACGGTGCCGGTGTTGAAGGTGAGCGGACTCGAGGTCAGCTTCCCGAGCGAGGAGGGTCGCGTCACCGCTGTCCGTGGACTGGACTACCAGGTCGACAAGGGTGAGGTGATGGCGATCGTCGGCGAATCCGGCTCGGGCAAGTCGGTGTCGTCACTCGCCGTCATGGGACTGCTCCCGCAGACCGCACGCGTCACTGGGTCCATCGAGGTCAACGGTCGCCAGCTGCTCGGGCTGTCCGACCGTGAGATGTCCCGCGAGCGTGGACGTTCGGTGGCGATGATCTCCCAGGACCCGTTGACGGCGCTCACCCCCATCTACCGGATCGGCGACCAGATCGCCGAGGCGATCTCGGTACACAATCCGTCACTGACCAAGACGAAGGTTCAAGAGCGCACCCTCGAATTGCTCGATCTGGTCGGTATTGCCGATCCAGCGACCCGGGCGCGGTCGTATCCGCACGAGTTCTCCGGTGGCATGCGGCAACGCGTCGTCATCGCCATGGCCATTGCCAACGACCCGGATCTCATCATCGCCGACGAGCCCACGACAGCGCTCGACGTGACGATTCAGGCACAGATCCTCGATCTCCTCCGTACCGCCCGCGACGTCACCGGCGCTGGCGTCGTGTTCATCACGCACGACCTGGGAGTCGTTGCCGGCGTGGCCGATCGAGCGATGGTCATGTACGCCGGTCGCGCAGTCGAGACCGCGCCGGTCGACGAGCTGTACGCGCAGCCGTCGATGCCCTATACCGTCGGGCTGCTCGGGTCCGTTCCTCGACCGGACAGTCCCGCGCAGGAGCGGTTGGTTCCGATCGAGGGCACCCCACCCGCGCTGGTGAATCTCCCGACGGGGTGCCCCTTCGGGCCTCGGTGCCCGTTGCACATCGAAGCCTGTGATGCAGGTGAACCACCACTGGTCGAGGTCGCCCCGAATCACAGCGCGGCGTGTATCCGCGTCGACGCGGCGACGGCCGACTCCGTGGAGGCCGAGTTCGAGGGTGCCCCGCGTTCGGAGGCTCCGGCGGAACTGGTGGTGACGGTATCGAAGGACGCTCCGGTGTTGTCGGTGACCGATCTGCACAAGAGCTACCCCATGTTCAAGGGTTCCGTGCTGCGGCGCCGGGCCGGGGAAGTGGCTGCGGTGCAGGGCATCAGCTTCGACGTGCACGCCGGGTCCACCCTGCGATCGTCGGTGAGTCGGGCTGCGGCAAGTCGACGACCCTGCTCGAGATCATGGAATTCATCAAGCCGCAGCACGGTTCGATCAGGATCAACGGCGTCGAGCCGTACAACCTGAGCCGAGCCGAGCAACGCCGGCTCCGCGCGCACATTCAGATCGTGTTCCAGGATCCGATGGGCTCGCTCGACCCACGGATGCCCGTGGGGGAGATCATCGCTGAGCCGCTGAAGATCAACGGTGTCCCGGTCGACGAGCGCACCCGCAGGGTTCGAGAGCTGATGGACACCGTCGGGATGCGTCCGGAGCTTGCGGATCGGTATCCCACCCAGTTCTCCGGAGGGCAGCGTCAACGAGTCGGTATTGCACGGGCTCTGGCGCTGAAGCCGTCGATTCTGGTGCTCGACGAGCCTGTATCTGCACTCGATGTGTCGATCCAGGCGGGTGTGCTGAACCTGCTGCAGGATCTGCAGGACGAGTTGGGCCTGGCGTATCTGTTCGTATCGCATGATCTTTCGGTGGTGCGTCATCTCGCCGACGAAGTGGCGGTGATGCGCAACGGAGTGTTCGTGGAGAAGGGCCCGACGGCGCAGATCTTCGACGCACCCGAGGACCCGTACACACAGGCACTCCTGAAGGCCATTCCCATCCCCGATCCCGTGCTCCAACGAGCCCGAATCGCCGAGGCCGCAGCACTGGCCGACGCCATCTGACCCCACAGGTTTACGTGCACACTGAGAAAGGTGAACTGATGAGAGTCAAGCTATTTCGGGCGCTGGTCCCGATCGCGGTGGCCGTGACCACTGTGGGACTGGTGGCGGGGTGCAGCTCCGGCGATACCGGGCCCAACCCCGATGCGCCTGCGTCCTTCGACAGCGGAGCGCAGATCAATCCGCATCCGATCAGCGATCTGCAGCAGGGCGGAAACATGAACTTCCCGCTCGCTCAGGTGCCACAGAATTACAACTACTACCAGATCGACGGAACTCAGGTCGACACGAACCGGTTCTATCAGGCTCTTATGCCGACTGCATTCCACGCCGCTCCAGACGCCAGCCTGACTGTGGCCGCCGACTTCTTCACCGACATCTCCGAGTCCGAGGTCGACGGCAAACAGGTCGTCACCTACAACATCAACCCGAAGGCGAAGTGGAGCACCGGACGACCGTTGGATTACACCGACCTCGTTGCTCAGTGGACATCCATGAACGGAATGGACCCGGCGTACGAGGCGTCGTCCACGGCCGGCTACGACCAGGTCGAGTCCGTCGTCCGAGGCGAGAACGACCAACAGGTGATCCTGACGTTCGCGAAGAAGTTCGGTGACTGGCGATCGCTGTTCACTCCGCTGATGCCCGCCGAGGCCACAAACAGTGTGGCGGCATTCAACACCGGGTTTGCCACCACTATGCCGCCCACCGCAGGCCCATTCCGTATCCGCACCATCGAACCCGGCGGCAAACGCATTGTCGCTGAACGTAATCCCGATTGGTGGGGCGAGAACCCCGCGGTCCTGGACACGGTCACGTATCTGCCCCTCGATTCGACGGCGGCCATCGGCGCACTGCAGAGCGGCGAGATCGACTACTACGAGTTGGGCAGCAGTGCTGACGCATTCAAGGTCGCACGCGGCATTCCGAACGTCGACCTGCGGCAGAGCCTCGGGCTTCAGTACCGTCACTTCGACTTCAACGGCGCGCCCGGACGCATCACCTCGGACAAGGCAGTGCGGGTGGCGTTGATGAAGGCGATCGACCGGGACTACCTGGCCACGTCGCAGCTCGGTCAGATCACCTCGAATCCGACCGTGCTGAACAACCACTTCTACGTCGACGGTCAGAAGGGGTACCAGGCCAACAACGGCGACATCACCTTCGACCCCGAGAAGGCGATGGCGGAGCTCGACGCCGCCGGCTGGACCATGAACGGTGAGTTCCGCTCCAAGGACGGCCAACAGCTCGATCTGCACGACGTCATTCCGGCCGACACCCCGAATGCGACGCAGGAAGCGCAGATCATCCAGCAGAACCTCAAGGCCGTCGGCGCGAACATGATCATCGACGCGGTGCCGTCGGATGACTTCTTCTCCAAGTACATCCTGGTCGGGGCCTTCGATGTCACGCACTTCACCTACGAGGCAACACCGTTCACGTCGGGTAGTGACGGCATTGTTCGGTTGACGCCCGGCAGTACGTTGCAGAATTACGGCCAGATCGGGTCCGACGAGATCAACGGTTTGCTCGACAAGGCCGCGGGAGAGCTCGACGACGACGCACGAATTGCGGACTACAACGAGGCGGACAAGGCGATCTGGGCGGAGGGCCACAGCCTGACAATGTTCCAGCGTCCGTTCACCTACGCGACGAAGTCGAATCTCGCGAACTTCGGTGCTCCGGGATTCGGCGACCTCGACATGTCGAAGGTCGGGTTCCTGAAATAAGGAACGGGCTCGGATATCCGGTCGGTGCCGCGGCAGCCACTCTGGTTGTCGCGGCATCGACCGTTGTCGTCATCGCACCATTGAGCTTGTTCGTCGCGCTCGTCGTCCTGGTCCGGACGGGTTGGTCGGTGGGGTGTGCCGTGCTGGCCGCGCGATCAGCGACCGGTTCGACCACCCAGACCACCGTGCGGCGGGTGCGGTTTCAACACCGCATGCGTTCGCGCGGTTATCTGGAGGTGCAGGAGAAGGGTGCGCGAGCCTGGTATCCGGTCTATTTCCACACCGGGCTGCTGGCGATAGTCCCCGATGCCGATGCCCGCATGAGCAAGTCAGTCCTCGGCCGCCGAGCCTTCGTCGTCGAACCGGGAATTCTCGCGCTGCCGTCGGGGCGGCGTCGTGCGTCGTTGCCTCCCGGCGCACCCCTCGATGCTCCCTGCCTCAACGATTCCGATCTCCTTACGCGCAGTGCACGATTCGGTTCTCTACGTCGTCGGATCATGCTCGACGCTCCCGCCGCGGTCGCCGGCCCGATCATCGGCCTGCTGTGGCTGATCGTCGACGGGGGAGGGTTTGCCGAGTTCGTTGCTGTCTCCGTTCTGGCCGCGGTCACCGCGCTCTGGTGGTCCGCGATAGGCGGGAGCGATCCCAGTTGAGCTGCTGAGTAATTGAGCTGCGGAGCAATTGCGACGACGCGTGTTCGTAACTGCCGAGAAACACCTCCGGTCTACGTTCGAGATTCGGACAATTCTGGAGGTAGCAATGGCGCAGTCGATGGCGGAGCACGCAGCCGAGACGATCACCAAGGGAATCGGTCGGCGCGGTTTCATCCAGGCGGTGGCGGCACTCGGTGCAGGCGTCGGAATCGCCGGAACGGCAGCGTGTTCTACGTCCTCGTCGAACACAGCCGCTGCGAGTTCATCGGCACCCGCAACTACCGCTGGCGGGATCCTTCAGCCCGGAGCCGGCGACATCTCCGGCGATCACTATCTGAGTTCCGAAGTCGACAAGGTCCTGTGGGGCTACGTCCCGACGGTCGAGTCCGAGTCGGTGCTGCAGATGAAGTCCGGTGAGACGGTGACCATCGACGCGCTCAGCCATGAGGGAATTCTCGAAGACCAGGGCCGCGATCCCGTCGAATTCTTCGGCGGCAATGGCGTATCGGAATCCGACGTGCTGCAGGATGCCATCGACATCGCCGGCGAGTACGACCGCACGGTCCGCAACTTCGACGTCGACGGCCCGCATGTGGTGACGGGCCCGGTGTTCGTCGAAGGGGCGCAGCGAGGCGACGTACTCAAGATCGAGACGCTCGAGGCAATTCCACGCGTTCCGTACGGTGTGGTGTCGAGCAGGCACGGCAAGGGTGCTCTGGCGGTCACTGCGTCCGGTGAGGCACCTGCGGGCATCAGCCTGGACGAGGTGATGCCGCCGATCGGAAACGATGGCAGGACGTCGGGCGACCCGACGCAGTACGGGAACATCTCCACGTTCACCGCAGTCGAGGACGGGCAGGGTGTGATGCGGTACGGCGATGCGGCCGTGCGCTTTCCGCTCCGTCCGTTCATGGGCATGATGGGTGTCGCGTTCGCCAGTGACCCGGGTCTGACGTCACCCAACGCGAATTCGATTCCACCGACACTCGGCGGCGGCAACATCGACGTCGGCTTGCTAGGCGTCGGATCGACGTTCTACCTCCCGTGTTTGCGGAGGGTGCGTTGTTCTACGTCGGCGATCCGCACATGGCGATGGGCGACGGTGAGGTGGCGCTGACCGCGATGGAAGGTTCTCTGCGCGGCACCTTCCGCCTCACGGTCTGCAAGGCGGGCAGCGGGGATGCCCCGTCGGTCGCCTACTCGTATCCCTTTGCCGAGAACGAGGACTCGTGGATCCCGATCGGCCTGTCCGACACGGACGGTGCCGTCGGCGGCCAGAGTTCGGACCTGAACGCCGCCATGCGTCGCGCCGTGGTCAACGCGCTCGACTTCCTCGAGACCGACCTCGGCATGGACCGGGCGACGGCCTATGCGTACCTCTCCGCGGCCGCGAACTTCACCGTGTCGCAGGTGGTCGACAAGACTGTCGGCGTGCACGGTCAGATCTCCAAGGCCCACTTCGACCGGTAGGAGTGCGCCTTCGGCGCAGTGGTGCGAATAAGTGC
>NZ_BAOX01000110.1:0-14010 GCF_000813105.1 Rhodococcus sp. BS-15
CCACCGACACACTTTCGAACAGACGTTCCCGGACCGCTCGAGTTGTACGCCTTAGTGACGCTCACAATTCTCTGTGCCCTGTTATGTGATGGATAACTCGGACTACAAATTGTGACGTTGTCGGTTTGGTGTAACGCCGAGTCGCGCTGTCGCTGGTCACGGCGTTCAATAACGGGCAAGGCAGACGTAACGACCACAGCAGCGTTGCTTGTTCGGCGACAGACGCGACTGCATTGCAGCACCTCCGGAGCTCGATTCCGAGCCGGTGTCCGTTGGCTGAGTGTTGACCCAGTGGGGATGATCGACATGAACGACGCTTTTCGCTTCGCCGCTTCGTGCAGTTCACCGAGGGAGCTGATCTCCCGACTTCAATTCGGCATGACGGAGTTGTGGCCTGACGACGCAACAGTTCCCGTCCGCTGGCACTACATGGCAGACCTGATCGATTCGGAGCGAGGCTTGCTCGTCGAACTGAACGGTGCAGTGTCGAGGCCGGTTGTGGATGCGCTCGCCGCTGCAGCGGAACTGTGCAGGCAGTCGGCTTCCGAGCCTGTGCCCCAGTCGGATTGGAGATTGCTCCGTCGCGCCATGGAGTGGCTGGAGACCAGTAGTTCGGAAGTGGATCGCGCTGTGCTCGCGGTGGGAGACGAACTGGCACTGGTCGGTCTCGAAGGTGAAGAACCGGACTTCTCGGTCGTGTCATGGCTTTGCCTGGAAACACTCGCGCAGTTCGAGGCCGATCGGGAAACAATCGACTACTGGGTCGACCGCGCGAACCTGCCGGAGCCGAGTGCTGTTCACCAACGCGCAGGTTCGGTCCTCGACCAAGACGAACTGATCCCGCTCTCAGTGGCTGTCTGAGGCGGCGGCGACGCCGGAGTCGGACCGGAACATTTTGCACCGTGTCAGTCGTTGTACGTTCCATGACAAAAGCAGCGGTTGCAGCGTCCTACGGTGGTCCGGAAGTCATCGAGATCGTCGAACGAGAGCTACCCGAACCCGCCAAGGGTGAGGTGGTGGTTGAGGTGAAGGCGATCGGCGTCAATCCCTTCGACTTCAAGAGCTACAGCGGTGCGTTCGGCACCGACGAATCCAAGCTCCCGATCCCCCTGGGTAGTGAGGCGTCGGGAATCGTGGTGGCAGTCGGCGGCACCGTCGAGGGCCCGGTCGGTCCGATCGCCGTCGGCGACGAGGTGATCGTCTCCGGCGTGAACGGAACGTACACCGAGAAGATTCTCGCGCCCGCGCGCTTCGTGTTCCCGAAGCCGGCGAATCTGGATTGGGACGTCGCTGCCGGGGTGCTGGCCGTCGCCGGAACGGCTTACGACGCACTGGAATCCGTCGGTGTGAAGAGCGGCGACACGGTACTCGTGCACGGCGCTGCGGGCGGTGTCGGATCTGTGGTGGCTCAGCTCGCGAAGGAGCGTGGTGCCACCGTCATCGGAACTGCCCGCGCTCGGAATCACGAGGCGCTGCGTGCCTTCGGAGCCGAGCCGGTCGAATACGGCGACGGCTTGCTCGGCCGCGTGCGGGCGGTCGCACCGAAGGGCATCGACGCAGCCATTGATGCCGTCGGCACCGACGAAGCCGTCGACGTGTCCCTCGAATTGCTCACCGACCGCAGCAAATTGGTGACGATCGCGGCGCAGGGCCGGGCGCAGGCAGACGGTTTCCTCACCGTCGGTGGGCCGGCGAGTATGGAGCGTCGACGCCTCGCGTCGCCGACACTGTTGGAGCAGGCGGGTGCAGGAGTGTTCGAGGTGACTGTCGCCAAGACATTCCCACTCGACGACGTTGCGAGGGCACACACCGAACTGCAATCGACGCACCCGCGTGGAAAGTTCATTCTGATTCCCTGACCTGTTCGGGTGACTTCACACCCATTTTCCCGACCGATCACTCCAGCTCCGGTCAGATCAGGGGTGATCGGTCTGCATGAGGGGTGTGAGGTCTCGGGCGCCCGAAACGAACAACAGCGATCCTCGGTCGACTTCGGTGTCCGCGGCCGATGTCGCACCCGCAGTGCTGGCACGAGCGTTGTGGCCGTATCGCATTCCCGCCGAGGGACGCGAGCCCGAGAAGCGCCCGTTGGACGACGTCTCGGCCGGTCGGAGCTAGTTCTTGTCGCTGCGGATATTTTCAGTTAACGATCGGGTCTCGACACGACCGGGGCACTGCTGTGCAGGCTCTACGATTGTCGGCATGACTGCCGATCCGACCACGCCCGCACCGTCGACCAGTTCGGCCAACTGGAAGCGACGCGCCATCCTCGTCGGAGCGGGCATCGTGCTGCTGCTGATCGCGTACTTCATCCTCGCGGCCTTCCTGCCGCGCTGGTGGAGTCTGCGCGTGGAGACTCTGGCCGATCGCACGTTCACCAAGGGCATTCTGTGGGGACTGCTGTTCGGCATCGTCTGCACCTTCGCGCCGCTGGTGTTCTTCTGGAGCGCATGGTCGGTCCGCAAGGGCAGGGCAGGAAAGCAATTGGCGATCGGATCGGTCATCCTGGCCGTCGTCACCGCCATCCCGAACCTGTTGACCCTCACCATCGTTCTCGGAACCAGCAACGCCGCTCATGCCGGCGAACGCACCCTCGACACCAGCGCGCCGGGCTTCCGCGGCGCGACGGCATTGGGCGCGATCATCGCCGTGGTCCTCGTGGCTCTGCTGGTCTTCGTGGTCGTTCGCCGAAACCGTCGTCGCAGGTCCGTCGCACTGTCGCAGTAACGGTCAGGCGCTCCGCAGCACGGACGGCTCGGTGACGACGCGGATGCCCGGCTCCGGGTCGAATCGGTAACCGGCACCGCGGACGGTGGTGATCAGTCGGCCGAAGTGACGTAGCTTGGTTCGCACCCGGGACAGGTGCACGTCGACGCTGCGACCGCCGTCGGAGGTACTCAGTTCCGACCTCCCGATGACGACGCGTGGGCGCTGCGCCAGGTACGCGAAGATCTCGAACTCGGTGTGGCTCAGTCGCACGCTCCTGCCGCCGAGGATCACATCGCGGGCGGGCAGATCGATCACCAGGGGAGCGTTGAGCTCGCTGACGCGTACATCGAAGCGCGTCAGGATCTTCGCGTGCGGGGCATAGCTCTTGGCGGCGCTGCGAAGGGCGTCGGCGAGTGCGTGCAGTTGCGGGCGAGTCAGTCCCTGCAGGGACGATGTGCCGGAATCGGAGATGCGGACGACGACGGTCGCTTCGGTGCTCATGACGGGTGGCTCCTGTGACAAGGGTGCTGCTGATACGGGACGGATGGTCAGCGTGGGCAGCGACAGTTCTCGTTCACAGACACAGAGTCGTCGACGATCGGCAGTTCCGCCAGGGATCCGTTCACCGTGATCGCAACGGTTGACCCCGTGGCCGTCGGGTCAGGATTTGGGGAGCGTCATGATTTCTGCACTGTCGTCGGTGATCATCACGGTGTGCTCGCTGTGCGCGGTGAGGCACCCCGTCGTGCTCCGCAGGGTCCAGCCGTCCGGGTCGGTGACCAGTTCGTCGGTGTCCTCCATGACCCACGCTCGAGCGCCAACATCAAGCCCGGGCGTAGACGGTAGCCGCGGCCGGGCCGTCCGGAGTTGGAGACGTGGGGATCCTGGTGCATCGTCGAGCCGATGCCGTGGCCGCCGAACTGCATGTTGATCGGGTAACCGGCAGCGCTGAGCACCGTGCCGATAGCGTGGGAGATATCGCCGATCTTGTTGCCCGGTCGAGCCGCTTCGATTCCCGCGGCCAGCGCCCGTTCGGTGGCGTCGATCATCGCGAGACTCTTGGCGGGCTTGTTCTCACCCACGACGAAACTGATGGCCGAGTCCGCGGCGACGCCGCCGAGGATCACGGCCAGGTCCAGCGTCAGCAGATCGCCGTCGGCCAGCGCGTAGTCGTAGGGAAGGCCATGCAGCACAGCATCGTTGACGGAGGTGCAGATGTAGTGACCGAACGGACCGCGACCGAAGGACGGCGCGTAGTCGACGTAGCAGGACGTCGCCCCGGCTCCCTCGATGATCTCTTCGGTCCACTGATCGATCTCGAGCAGATTGGTGCCGACTGCGGCGCGTTCGCGGACGGTTCGGAGAATCCCAGCTACCAGGCGCCGGATTCGCGCGCGAGGGGGATCTTGGTTGGGGGAAGAATTTCGATCATGTGGTGCCTTTCGCCGGATGACGAACAACGATACCGGTATAAGTATTGGTGTCGAGTCCGACGGTGCGCGGAGTCGTGAGTCGGTTCGTGCGACGCTGTCTGTCGTGTCTGCTCATCCTCTCGACGACCCCGTTCGTAATTCCCTCGAGGGCTCCCTCTCTCGGTTCGCGGTCCGGCGCGGGCGGATCATCCGGGCCGATCCCGAGGTGTCTCCGTTCCTGGTGCACCCCGACGTCCTCGAGTCCCAGGACTGGGACGACATCGCGGCCCTGTTCGGCCCCCGAACCGTCGTCGCCCTTGCCGGCCCCGAACGCGCACTGCCCGAGGGCTGGTCGCACCTCGAGACCTTCGGTCTGGTGCAACTCGTCGGCACGCACCTCGAGACACGGCCCTTCGCCGAGGCGGTCGAGCTGACCGCAGCGGACGTCCAGGAGATGCTCGACCTGGTCGGCCGCACCGAACCCGGACCGTTCCTGCCCCGCACCATCGAACTCGGCACGTACCTCGGTGTTCGACGCGATGGCGCTCTGATCGCGATGGCGGGCGAGCGTATGCACCCCACGGGGTGGACGGAGATCAGCGCCGTGTGTACCTACCGGCGTTCCGCGGGCAGGGGCTGGCCACCGACCTGGTTCGCGCGATCGGCCACGGCATTCGCGCCCGCGGTGACGAGCCGTTCCTGCACGCGTCGGCCGCGAACGTGCGGGCCATCGACCTCTACCTCTCCATCGGATTCGAGTTGCGTCGAACCTCGCACCTGACGTTGGTCCGTACGCCCGCGCAGAACGCGAGATAGGTTTCGAGATCCGCTGTTGCGCGCTCTGACCTCGAAGACATACCGTTACCTATGCGAATAAACGGCGAAGTGATCTACGACGATGGACTGGTCCGCCTCGACGAGGCAGGCGTCACGCTGAGGTACTACTACTTTCCCTTCGCCACCAAGAAGTTCGTTCCGTACAACCGGATTCGCGCCGTCGACACCGCTGTGCTGGGCAACTGGAACGGACGTTGGCGGCTGTGGGGAGCGTCCTGGATCGACCAGTGGCTTCCACTGGACGTGATGCGTCCCAAGAAGGACACTGCAGTGGTGCTCACCCTCCGCCGCATCTCGCCGGTCTTCACCCCCGACGATCCGGACCTGGTTGCCCATCTGATTCGCGAGCGCATGGCCGCACAGCAGTGACGCGCCCCGACGAGCGGTTCACGCTGGCCAGTGAACGCACTTTTCTCGCCTGGCTGCGGACGTCGCTTGGGCTCCTGGCCGGCGGTATCGCGGTCGTCCACCTGGTTCCCGATTTCAGCACCGGGTGGGTCCGCACGGGACTCGGGCTGATACTGATCGGTCTCGCCGCGGCGGCACCGATCATCGGTCTACGACGGTGGATGCGCGTTCGAGATGCTCTGGATAAGGGTGCACCGATGCCCGAGTCACGAGATCTGTGGATCTTCGCCGTCGGTATCGGCGCAGTGGCGGTGCTGGCTGCAGTGGTCACGGTTCTGGGGATCCAGTAGCGCGCTCCCGACGGCTGAAGGTGCACAATCGAAGAACTAGGACGACCAACGACAGGAGTTCGGCGTGGCGCAGGGTCTCAAGCTGGGGTACAAGGCATCGGCGGAGCAGTTCGGACCGCGGGAGTTGGTCGAGCTCGGTGTGCTCGCCGAGCAGCACGGTATGGATTCGGCGACGGTCAGCGACCACTTCCAGCCGTGGCGACACGAGGGTGGCCACGCGCCGTTCTCACTGGCCTGGATGACGGCCGTCGGGGAACGTACGAACACGATCCAGCTCGGCACCTCGGTACTGACGCCGACGTTCCGCTACAACCCGCCGGTCATCGCTCAGGCGTTCGCGACGATGGGCTGCCTGTATCCCGGACGCATCATGTTGGGTGTGGGCACCGGCGAAGCGCTCAACGAGATCGCGACCGGATTCACCGGCGAATGGCCGGAGTTCAAGGAACGATTCGCGCGCCTGCGTGAGTCGGTGCGGTTGATGCGCGAGCTGTGGCTCGGCGACCGTGTCGACTTCGAGGGCGAGTACTACACGACCAAGGGCGCGTCGATCTACGACGTTCCCGAGGGCGGTATCCCGGTGTACATCGCCGCAGGTGGTCCTGTGGTGGCGCGCTATGCAGGCCGCGCGGGCGACGGATTCATCTGCACCTCGGGCAAGGGCATGGAGCTCTACACCGACAAGCTGCTTCCGGCCGTGGAAGAGGGCGCGGGCAAGGCCCAGCGCGACGCCGGTGAGATCGACAAGATGATCGAGATCAAGATCAGTTACGACACCGATCCCGAACTGGCGCTGGAGAATTGCCGCTTCTGGGCCCCGCTGTCACTGACGCCGGAGCAGAAGCACTCGATCGACGATCCCATCGAGATGGAGAAGGCCGCCGACGAGCTGCCGATCGAACAGGTCGCCAAGCGCTGGATCGTGGCATCGGACCCGGACGAGGCAGTGGAGAAGGTCAAGCAGTACACCGATGCCGGCCTGAATCACCTGGTGTTCCACGCGCCGGGTCACGACCAGAAGCGGTTCCTCGAACTCTTCGAGAAGGACCTCGCGCCGCGCCTGCGCAAGCTCGGCTGACTCCCGACGAGACTAGAGATCGGCCGTGAGTGCGAACAATCGCATGTCACGGTCGGTCCGGGTCTCGTACTCGCCGTACACCTCGACCATCGCGCCGAACTGCCGGTAGATGCGAGCCTTCTCGTCTCCGGTGATCCGGGTGGCCGTCACCGGAATCTTCTTGCCGCCGATGGCCACCACGGCCTTCGGATCGGCGAGCAGGTTCGACGTCCACGCCGGGTGGTGCTGCTGACCGAAATTGGATCCGACGACGTAGATCTTGTCGGCCTCCCGGTAGTACAGCAGCGGGCTCGTCCTGGGTTTGCCGGACTTGCGGCCGGTGGTGGTCAGCAACACCACCGGGGCCGCGATCGGCCCGAGGACGGTGAAGCGGCCGTCGGACTTGGTCAGCAACCACCGGTCGACGCCTGCGAGGTTCCTGATGACCCACGAACCGGGCTTCGTCGACGCGAAATTCACGGCGGGCTTGCGGATGAACGAGGTTTCGCTGCCCCAGCGCACATCCGGGAACGGTGATTCGGCCATGGTTCATGGGACAGCCCGACCGCGCCCGGTGTCAACACCCCACGCCTACTAGACAGGAGTGGAGCCTGCGGAACGACCCCTACTAGGCAGGAGTGGAGCCTGCGGAACGACCCCTACTAGGCTGGCGTGCATGGCTGAGCCCAGCGGCACCGACGCGTCGGACATGTATCCCTCGAGCATCTACATC
Source organism: Rhodococcus sp. BS-15 (assembly GCF_000813105.1). Taxonomy (NCBI): domain Bacteria; kingdom Bacillati; phylum Actinomycetota; class Actinomycetes; order Mycobacteriales; family Nocardiaceae; genus Rhodococcus; species Rhodococcus sp. BS-15. The sequence continues at coordinate 7,447 of NZ_BAOX01000110.1, forward strand.
GCGTCACCGGAAGGGGACACCGGGAAGTCGACCATCGCGCTCGGTGTGCTGCAGATGCTCGCCGCGTCGGCGGCCCGGGTTGGGGTGTTCCGTCCCATCGCCCGATCCACCGACGAGCCCGATTACATTCTCGAGTTGCTCGTCGAGCACACCACCGCAGATCTGACGTACGAGCAGTCGCTCGGTGTCACGTACGAGCAGGTGCACGCCGATCAGGATGCAGCGCTCAGCAAGATCGTCGACCGGTATCACGAGGTGGCGTCCCAGTGCGACGCGGTGGTGATCGTGGGTAGCGATTACACCGACGTCGGCAGCCCCAGCGAACTCGGCTTCAATGCCCGCATCGCCGTCAATCTCGGTGCCCCCGTACTGCTTGCGCTACGCGGGTCCGGTCGCACGCCCGACGAGATCGCGCAGTTGGCCACCCTGTGCCAGGGCGAACTGCGTCAGCACCATGCCCACCTCGCTGCGATCGTGGCGAACCGTTGCTCGCCGGACGATCTCGATGCGGTCACCGATGCATTGGCATCGGTCGGCGTGCCTGCGTGGTCGCTGCCGGAGATTCCGCTCCTCGTCGCGCCGACGATGGCGGAACTACTCGAGGCGGTGGACGGCACACTGTACTCCGGTGACTCGTCGCTGCTGCAGCGAGAAGCGTTGCGGGTCATGGTCGGTGGCATGACGGCCGAGCACATCCTCGAACGCCTGACCGAGGGCGTCGTCGTCATCGCGCCCGCGGACCGATCCGACGTGTTGCTCGCCCTCGTCAATGCCCATGAGGCGGAGGGCTTTCCGTCTCTCGCCGGCATCATCATGAACGGCGGCATCGAGCCGCACCCGGCGATCGCCCGTCTGGTGGCAGGGCTCGGCCCCCCGGTTGCCGATCTTGACCACCGAGCTCGGCACCTTCGATACCGCCTCTGCTGCAGCGCAGACGCGCGGCCGCGTGGCGGTGGGCTCGCAGCGCAAGGTCGACACCGCACTCGGCCTGATGGAGCAGCGGGTCGACGCGAAAACCCTTCTGGGCCGGCTCGACATCGCCATTCCCACCATCACGACCCCGCAGATGTTCGAGTACCAGCTGATCCACCGGGCCCGCGCCGACCGCAAGCACATCGTGCTCCCCGAGGGCGGCGACGATCGCATCCTCCGGGCTGCCGGACGTCTGCTGCAGCGCCAGGTCGCGGACCTGACGATCCTCGGCGAGGAAGGTCCCATTCGGCGACGCGCATCGGAACTGGGCGTCGACCTCGACAGCGCTACGGTTCTCGATCCCAAGAACTGCGATTACGCCGAGGACTTCGCCGCCGAGTACACCGAGCTGCGCAAGCACAAGGGTATGACGATCGACCGTGCCCGCGAGATCATGGCCGACATCTCGTACTTCGGAACGATGATGGTGCACAAGGGAATTGCCGACGGCATGGTCTCCGGTGCCGCGCACACCACCGCGCACACCATCAAGCCGTCGTTCGAGATCATCAAGACGACCGAGGGCGTGTCGACGGTGTCGTCGATCTTCCTGATGTGCCTGTCCGATCGTGTTCTCGCCTACGGCGACTGCGCCGTCGTACCCGACCCGACGGCCGAGCAGCTCGCCGACATCGCCGTGTCCTCGGCGCAGACCTCGGCGCAGTTCGGGATCGAGCCGCGGGTGGCCATGCTGTCGTACTCCACCGGCGAGTCGGGTTCCGGAGCCGATGTCGACAAGGTCCGACAGGCGACAGCTCTTGTGCGCGAACGCAATCCGGAACTACTGGTGGAGGGTCCGATCCAGTACGACGCGGCGATCGAACCGTCCGTCGCCGCGTCGAAGCTGCCCGATTCCGACGTCGCGGGCCGAGCGACGGTGTTCATCTTCCCGGACCTCAACACCGGCAACAACACCTACAAGGCCGTCCAGCGCAGCGCCGGTGCGGTTGCCGTCGGACCCGTTCTGCAGGGCCTGCGCAAACCCGTCAACGATCTCTCGCGCGGTGCGCTGGTCGAGGACATCGTCAACACCGTCGCCATCACCGCGATTCAGGCACAGGGCATCGCCGCAGCAGCCGATCAGGAGGGCAAGTGAGCATCCTCGTCGTCAACTCCGGTTCGTCCTCGGTCAAGTTCCAACTGGTCGACCCCGGCTCGGGGGAGTCCGTGGCCAGCGGGCTCGTGGAGCGCATCGGTGAATCCGACGGCCGAGTCGAACTCGACAACCGGGGCGAGAGTGTCGAGCGAATCCAACACATCGACGACCACGGTGCCGGTCTGGCCCTGGCCTTCGAGATGCTCGCCGACGCAGGCGTCGAACTGGAATCGGTCACCGCCGTCGGGCATCGCGTGGTCCATGGCGGGACGGTGTTCTACCGTCCGACGATCATCGACGACTCCGTCGTGCAACAGATCTCCGATCTGAGCAACCTTGCACCACTGCACAATCCGCCGAACGTGCTGGGCATCGAGGTCGCCAGGAAGCAACTGCCGAACGTGCCGCACGTGGCAGTGTTCGACACGGCCTTCTTTCATTCCCTGCCCGACGCGGCCGCGACCTACGCCATCGACGCGACCGTCGCTGCCGAGTACGACATCAGGCGCTACGGCTTTCACGGCACCTCGCATCGGTACGTGTCCGAGCAGGTGGCGCAGTTCCTGGGCCGCGATCTCGAGGACCTGAATCAGATCGTGCTGCATCTGGGCAACGGTGCTCGGCCTCGGCCGTCGCGGGTGGCAAGGCTGTCGACACGTCGATGGGACTGACTCCTCTCGAAGGTCTCGTGATGGGCACTCGCAGTGGGGATATCGACCCCGGAGTGATCATGCACCTGCGTCGCAGTGCAGGCATGAGCGTCGACGACATCGACGCCCTGCTCAACCGTCGCTCCGGCCTGATCGGACTGTCCGGGGTCAACGACTTCAGACAACTGCAGCAACGGATCGACGACGGGGACGCCTCCGCACGTCTGGCGTACGACGTCTACATTCACCGCCTGCGCAAGTACATCGGTGCGTACATGATCGGGCTGGGCAAGCTCGACGTCATCACGTTCACCGCCGGTGTCGGTGAGAACGCCGCAGCGGTGCGCGCGGATGCTCTCGCGAACCTGGAGGGCTTCGGGATCGAGATCGATGGCGAGCGTAATGTGCTGCGCAGCAAGCAGTCTCGGGTGATCTCGACCGACGCGTCCACCGTCACGGTGTTGGTGGTGCCGACCGACGAGGAGTTGGCGATCGCTCGTGCGGCGGACGACCTGGTTCGAGAAGGCGGCTAGAACAACGCGGCAGTCAGAACAACGAACGTGGCCTGATCGCGTTCGCCAGATCCACCAGCGAGAAGCGGTGAGCGCGATCGGTAGCGTTGCGGGCCAGTGCGCGAAGGCCCTTCTCGGTTCCGCGCCGCAATCCGTCCTCGGTGAACGGGACGCTGAGAATGGGTTCTCGCTCGGCTGTGGCTGCGTGGCCGGAGACGATCCAGTCCAGGGCCATCGCCAGCACCAGCGTCCGCATCTGCAGCGCCCGGCTCTCGGCCTTCGGTAGCAATGCCACTCGTCGTGCAGCAGAACGGAAGTCGGACTCGGACAGCTCGGCTCGCGAGCGGTCCATCAGCAACGTCAACACACTGGTCATGCGGGCCATCGAGTAGTGTCGCGAACTGATCGGCACCTGATCGAGCGCGGCGATGGCACCGGTCTGATCGCCGCGGCGCTGCAACTGCCTGGCCAAGCCGAACGCCGAGCTGACGATGCCGCGATTGGTTCGCCACACTGCTCGGTACAGACCCTCGGCGCGGGCCCGCCACTTCTCGGCTTCCTCGACGTTGCCTGCGGCCACATGCCCGAGCAGCTCGGAGGTGGCTCCGAGAGCGAGCTTGGGTGCGAGTTCGCCGGGCATTGCACCGAGTACGTTGTCGAAACTGGTGAACGCAGAGTCGTATTCGTGATGCAACAGTGCGATCAGGCCTGCGTACCACTGCACTCGCCACGGGTCAGCGGTGTGGTCGGTCGACTGCACCTTGGCCAGAATGTCGGTTGCTTCGACGACGTTCCCGAGATCCAGGTGGGCCTTGACCTCGGCGAGGGTGATCTCGAGACTCAGTTCCACAGGACTCGAGGAGCCGGTGGAACGGCCCGATTCGGCTCCGGCGGTGACGCGTTCGATGCCGTTGCGTTTGGCGTGCTGCAGCGAGTCCAGGGTCTGTCGAGGTTCGACGTGTACGGCCGCCGCCAGCAGCGGCGCGCTCGGGTCGTTGGGGTCCACCAGCGGAACCGGGAGCGCGGCAACCACTTCGGCTGCCGTCATTCGTTCGTGGCGTACCGTGCCGTCCACGTAGGTGTCGGTGCGCCCCACCGACTGCTCGGTGCCGAAAGTCGTACGCGGCGGGCTGAATACCGTCGACAGTCCCGGCCGCTCGACTCCTGTCCTGATGGCCAGGATCTCACGCAGCACACCGGTGGCCTGCCCGGCGAATTCGTCCGCGGATCGGAACCGCCGAGTGGGATCCTCGTGCGTCGCGCGCAGCAACAGGCGATGCAGCGACGGAAACTGTTGCAGTACTTCGGATTCCTCGGCCGAAGGGAGGCCGTCGAGGTACTTGCCGTTCTTCGACGGCATGTCCAGCGTCAACACCGCGAGGGTGCGACCCACCGTGAAGATGTCCGACGCCACCGTCGGTCCCGTCTTCACGATCTCCGGCGCCTGGTAGCCCACCGTGCCGTACAGGTAGCCGTAGTCCTCGATACCCGCGACCGCGCCGAGGTCGATGAGTTTGATCTGGTCGTCGGAGACCATGATGTTCTCCGGTTTGAGGTCGTTGTAGACCAGCCCGATCGAATGCAGATAGCCCAGTGCCGGAAGCACTTCGAGGACGTAGGCCAGCGCCTGTTCGACGGGCAGACGGGCACCGTCGCCGCAGGCGGTGAGGATGTCGCGCAGTGAACGGCCGCCGACGTATTCCATGACGATGAAGCCGACGGTCGACCCGTCGCTGCGGGGTTGCTCGACGAAATTGTAGATCTTGACCACGCCGGGATGGGCGACCTCGGCGAGGAACTGCCGCTCGGCGACCGCGACGGCGTGGGCCTCTTCGTCACCGAAGTGCAGCAGTCCCTTGAGTACCACCCAGCGGTCGCTGACGTTGCGGTCGATGGCGAGGTAGATCCAGCCGAGCCCGCCGTGTGCGATGCAGCCCTGCACGTCGTACTGGCCGACCACGCGATCGCCCGGTTCCAGCAACGGAGTGAAGTCGAACGTTGCGCCGCAGTGCGGGCAGATGCCCATCGCCACGTCGGGCTCGCCAGGTTCGCTGCGGCCGACCTTGGCATTGCACTTCCAGCAGAACCGTTTGTGCTGCGGCACCGTCGGATCCGACATCACCGCAGTGGCGGGATCGATCGGTTCGACGCGAGGCACGTCCACCAGGCCGCCGCCGAGTCGCCGCCGAATGCCGGTGCTGCGCGATCGACCGGATCTCGTCCGACCGGTCTTGGAGCGGGTGGAAGCAGTGTGCGACGCCGTGGATGTCGGGGTCCGATCGCCGACCGGTGACCGCGACACGGCCTGAGTGCGCTCGACTCCGTCCGTTCCCGAGACTGCCTGCGTTCTCGACACTGCCCGGGTGCGCTCGCTGTCGTCGGTGCGCGAGACCGCCTGCGTTCGCTCCGCGGGTGCGGTGGGCTGCTGTTCGTCGTCGTCCATGTCCAAGCCCCTAATCGCTGTACGTCGCGCTGGGCGGACCGGGGGAGGGGCCGAGCACCGTCAGCCACCGGTCGTAGATGCGATTCCAGGTTCCGTCGGAGCGTATGCGTGCCAACGTTCCGTTGACGAAGCGCACCAGATCCTCGTTGTTCTTGTTGATTCCCACCCCGTACGGCTCCGGGCTCAGGCTGTCACCGACGATCTCGAGGTACGGATCCTGTGCCGCGAGACCGGCCAGGATCGCGTCGTCGGTGCTGATGGCGTCGACCTGCCGTTGTTGGAGCACCACAAGGCAATCCGACCACATCGGTACCGTCACCACCGTCGCGGCGGGTTGGACTCGTTGGATGCGTCGCAGCGAGGTGGTGCCCTCCACAGCGCACACTCGCTTGTCCGCCAGGTCCTCGACTCCGCGGATGCCCGATCCCTGCACCACCAGAACGCGGTGCTGCGCTTGGAAGTACACGGTGGAGAACTGGACGTCCTTGCGGCGAGCGCACGTGATGGTCATGGTCTTGACCACCATGTCCACCGAAGAATCCTGCAGAGCTTCGAGCCGCTCCGCAGAGGTGAGGATGCGAAAGTCCAACCGGTTCGGATCGCCGAACAGGTCTCGTGAGACCTCCCGCGCGATGTCGACATCGAACCCGACCAGCTGTCCGGACATCGGATCGCGGAAGCTGAAAAGGTTGCTCCCCGTGTCCAATCCGACGACCAACCGGCCCTTGGCGCGCAGTGCGTCGAGTGTCGGCTGTGGCGGCGGAGGAGCATCGGTGTCTGTCGGCAGTGGTCGCAGGCTGGCGGTGGGGCGGGTGCACTCGTCGTCGGCGGGGCTCTCGGTCGGCCGAGCGGCGACGGACGCGCCGTCCGGTAGCGGCGGTTCGGTGAACG
>NZ_BAOX01000109.1:0-14115 GCF_000813105.1 Rhodococcus sp. BS-15
GCGTCGCCCGGGGCTGGGTCGCCGTCTCGCCGAGGCCGCGCGATTGGGGTTCAACTACGCCATCGTCCCCGAGGACGCCGGTCCCATACCGGACGGCATCAAGGTCAAGACCGTCACGAACGTCGGCGAGGCGTTGACCTACACGCGTATGCGACCCGTATGACACCGGGCAGTATTCTTTGTCTGACTGCCCGCATATAGCAGCGCAGTATTCTTTGTTCGCACAGTATCCGCAGCTTTAGCCCAAGCCGCTGCCATGACACGAGGGGGTTGGCCATGGAGGGCACCACGCCGTCCCCAGCGTTGCGCGAGACCATCGCCCGGCTCGCACCGGGAACCGCCCTGCGCGACGGTCTCGAGCGAATTCTGCGCGGCCGCACCGGCGGCCTGATCGTCCTCGGATACGACGACGAGGTCGAGGCGATCTGCGACGGCGGGTTCGAGCTCGATGTCGAGTTCGCGCCGACCAGACTTCGCGAGCTGTCCAAAATGGATGGCGCAGTGGTGCTTTCGACCGACGGCAAGCGAATCGTCCGCGCCAATGTGCAGCTCGTGCCCGACCACAAGATCCCCACCGTCGAATCCGGTACCCGACACCGCGCCGCCGAGCGAACTGCCATGCAGACCGGCTATCCCGTCGTCTCGGTGAGCCAGTCGATGAGCATCGTCAGCGTCTACATCGGCGGTATCAGGCACGTCGTGGAGGGCTCTGCCACCATCCTCTCGCGCGCCAATCAGGCCGTCGCGACCCTCGAGCGCTACAAGGCCCGACTCGACGACAACACTCGCCAACTCTCGGTGGTCGAGATCGAGGACTTCGTGACCCTGCGCGACGCCCTGACCGTCGCGCAGCGCCTCGAAATGGTGCGGCGAGTGTCGGTGGAGATCGAGCAGAACGTCCTCGAACTCGGCACCGACGGCAGGCAGCTCGCCCTCCAGCTCGAAGAGTTGTTGGGCGACAACGACGTCGATCGCCAACTGATCGTCCGTGACTACCTCGCCGGCAACGAACCGTCGAGCACCACCGGAGTCGAGAAGGCGCTCGCCGCACTGGACAAGCTGACCGACGTCGATCTGCTGGATCTGACGACGCTGGCTCGCGCCTTCGGATATCCCGCGACCATAGAGGCCCTCGACACTCCGATGAGCCCCCGCGGGTACCGCGTGCTCACCCGAGTTCCGAGGTTGCAGTTCAGCCAGATTCACCGACTGGTCGGCGCGTTCGGCACCCTGCAGGGGCTGCTTGCGGCCACCGCAGCCGACCTGCAGTCCGTCGACGGCATCGGTGGACTGTGGGCTCGTCACATCCGTGAAGGCCTCTCCAGACTGGCCGAGGCGTCGATCTCGGGGCCGTACGACTAGGACGCCTTCTTCTTCGTCCCCGGCAGGAAGCCTGCGTCGATCACGGCCTTCACGTACGGCCGGGCACCGGTGATCAACTGCTCGGCGTCCGGGACGTTCTTCCACAAGGCCGACGCCATGATGTCGGTGCGATCCTCGATGTGCTGATCGAGCGCGAGGCCGTCATCGGTCAACGTCTCTCCCTCGGGGGAGATTGTGAGCAGCCCGCGGGCAGCGAGTCGTTCAGCGGCAGAATCCCATTCGCTCTCGGACCATTCCCGGGTGAGCTGCGTGATGCGTTTGCCGAGCGCTCGACGGCCGGGCTGCGGGGTCGTGCGGTCGGCCTCGTGGAAGACGGCGGCTTCCGTGGGGTCGAGTTCTGCGTCGATCAGTGCGGCGAGGTGTCCGTCACCGCGCCATTCGCGTAGGACGGTGATCGAGTGCCAGAGGGCGAGATGCGGTACCTCGTCGATCGGCGGAGTGCCACGCGGCGGCGAGCGGTCGGCCCGCGAACGAGGCGGTGTCGCCGATATCTCCCAGGCGGCCCGCCAACGCGGCGAGCGCAGGGGCGTTCGCCAGGGAGCCGAGTGCCGTTCCCAGAACGGAGTCGAGCAGGGTCCACCGACGATCGGACACCGTCTCGAGACCGACGGCCACGGCGGCAGGCCACGCACGCTCGATCAGTGCCGGATTGAAGTTGTAGAACGCAGCAGCGACGACACTCGGCGCGCACGGACCCATCGGGGCCGCCCGAGCGCCGACGTACCAGGCGTGCCCGTCGAGGCCGGTGTCCTCGTACGCCGATCCCAATTCGGGATTGAAGTACGCGGTGACGTGGAAGGGTTCGAGCGTCTTGTAGGCGGCGCGGGCGAGAGCTGTCGAGGTGGTCATGAGATTCGACCGTACTCAGCCGGTGATGTTGAACGGCTCCGGCACGCTCTTGAGCTCGCCGAGCTGGGCGATCGCCTGGTAGGCACCGACACCGACCGGGATGCGCTCCTCGCCACAGCCGGGAACCGAGTTGGTGCCGGACCACTTGACGGTGAAGCCGGCCTGTTCACCGGGCTTGAAGGTGCGCAGATCCGACGCGGCGTTGGGGAAGCAGTCGATATTGGACCAGATGCGCTGATTGTCGAGGGTGTAGACGAGCGCCTGCTGCAGCCCGGCACCGACGTCGCGCTGGCATTCGGTGGAGCCGATGTTGGTGATGACCACGGTGAACACGGGCTCTTCGCCCAGACGGTAGGTGGCCTTCTCCGGCGTCACCTTGATCGCGAGCGATTGATCCGGGCACTGGTTGGAGATCACGGGAGCCGGCGCACCGCTGGTTGTCGCAGCTGCGCCACCACCGGCAGCGGAGTCGGTGGCTCCACCCGAGCCGCCGGAACCACCGGATCCACCCGAACCGCCGCCGGAACCACCCGCTCCGGCGGAATCGGCGTCGGAGGCAGAAGAGCTGGGTGACGGCAGAGCCGAGGATGTCGCCGGAGCCGCAACGACGCCTGCGGGAGCGGCCTCGGTGTCGTCGGAACCGCCACTGAGCGAGGCGATGAACCACACGATCAACCCGAGGACGACAACGGCCGCACCGATGGCGAGCGCACGGCGTCGCCAGTAGATTTCGGGAGGCAAAGGCCCGGTCGGTTCCAACACGAATCAACCGTATGCGGCCGAAGCCACGCTATCCCTGAGCCCACGCGGCGTGTCGCGTCGGCGAACTCACCGAAATGGGATCCGCGCTGATTCAGGCAGGCATTTCGCCGATGTCGCCGATGACCTCACGCAACTGCGCATGGCCCTTCGACAGTTGGTAGGTGAGGCCGACGATCGCGAGTTCCCCGGCTTCGACCTTCTCGGCGACGATCCGCGAGCGCTGCATCAGCAGATTGCCGGTCTCCTCGACGTGCCGAGCCTCGAACTCGTCGACGGCCTGATAGCCGTCGCGGCGAGCCGAGAGCACCGACGGGGTGACGCGTTCGACGACGTCGCGGATGTACCCACCGGGTACGTCGCCACTCTCGAGGGCGTCGACGGTCGCCTTGACTGCACCACAGTGATCGTGGCCGAGCACCACGATCAGCGGGGCCGCGAGCACGGCGACGCCGTACTCGATGGAGCCCAGAACCGCGGAATCGACCACGTGACCGGCGGTACGCACGACGAACATATCGCCGAGGCCCTGGTCGAAGATGATCTCGGCAGCAACACGCGAGTCGGCGCAACCGAAGAGGATGGCGCTGGGGTGCTGAGCACTTTCGAGGCGGGCGCGATCCTCGATGCCCTGCGACGGGTGCAGGACCTCTCCGGAGACAAACCGTTGGTTGCCTTCCTTGAGGGACTTCCAGGCAGCGATCGGATTCGAGGCAGGCATGGGTTTCATTGTGCACGCGCAGCGGGCGCACGGCGAGTTGGGTGCACGTGGATCGAGTTACCGGCGAGTCGGGTTGACTACTGTTGGGACCGATCACAGACACGACGAGAAGGGCGACCACTTGCCGATCGATGCCGACGCACTGCTCGGGTGGTTCGACACCGACGGACGCGATCTGCCGTGGCGGCGGCCCGGCGTAAGCGCGTGGCAAATCCTGATGAGCGAGATCATGCTGCAGCAGACGCCGGTGGTGCGGGTCGCGCCCATCTGGGAGCAGTGGGTGCAGCGTTGGCCGGTGCCGTCGGCGATGGCCGCGTCCTCTCAGGCCGAGGTGCTCCGCGCGTGGGGCAAGTTGGGCTATCCGCGTCGCGCACTGCGGTTGCACGAGTGCTCCCGGGTGCTCGCCGAGGAGTACGGCGACGAGGTGCCTGCCGACGTCGAGACATTGCTGGGCCTGCCGGGTATCGGTGCATACACCGCGCGCGCCGTGGCGTGTTTCGCCCACGGTCAGCGAGTTCCGGTGGTCGACACCAATGTTCGACGCGTCGTGGCGCGTGCGTTGCACGGCAACGCCGAGCCGGGGAATCCTTCCACCACGCGGGACCTGGCCGACGTCGAGCAGCTGCTCCCGGAGAGCGTCCCGCGCGCCGCCCGCTACTCGGCGGCGTTGATGGAACTGGGCGCACTGATCTGTACCGCCAAGAATCCGGCATGCCTGCTGTGCCCGCTGCCCGAGTGCGCCTGGATCGAAGCAGGCAGGCCCGCGCACACCGGCCCGGCCAAGAAGGTCCAGAAGTTCGCGGGCACGGATCGTCAGGTGCGCGGAAAACTCATGTCGGTGCTGCGCGAGAGCACAGGACCGGTCGAGCGCGCCCAACTCGACATCGTCTGGCCCACCGACCCGACGCAACGCGACCGAGCTCTCGATTCACTGCTGACCGACGGATTGATCGAACAGACCGAGTCGGGATTGTTCGCCCTCGCGGGTGAGGGTTCGGACGGCTAACTCCGGCCGTTTGCGTCGAACCATGCTCTGCCGAGCAACAATCGGTCCACCAGAGCGGCCGCCTCGATCTCGTCGATCTGCCCGACCATCACCATCGTCCCCAAACCGTGCAACGCGGCCATGAGCAGTCGAGCCTCCGCGACGGTGTCGATTCGATCCGAGCCGCTCTCCGCTGCGGCATGCCCGATCATGTGGGTCAGAACCGACTCCAGCACAGCAAGATTGGCGCGATACGCGGCCTGCGCCAGGTCCGGTTCCCGGATCGCCAAGGATGCGAACGACACTCCCAGCCGATGGAAGCGCCTGCCCTCGTCGTCTGTCGGCAACACCGAACGGGCGAACATCTGCAGGCGTCGGGCTGCCGAAGCGCCGGCGATCGCGTCGATCCGGGATCGAGAATCCGCGTAGCCACGCTCGGAGAAACGCGTCAGAACGGCGTCGAGCAGCCCTGCCTTGGAGTGGAAGTAGTACTGAACCAGACGCAGCGACACTTCGGCTGCCGCGGCGGCGCTCCGCATCGTCAGCGCCTCCAGCCCATCGACGGTCGCGACCCGCTCCGCAGCTCCCAGAATCTGCTCTCGTCGATCTTCGCCGGCCATCTTCCGCCCACCTCCACTGTTTGATACAACTGTATCAAGCGACTGTTATACAGCTGTACCAATCGAGGGGGTCGAGCATGGCGCGGGAGCGTTCGTGGGGTGTTCTGGCAGTTGCGTGCCTGGCCCAGTTGCTGGTGGTGCTCGACTCCTCGGTCGTCAACATCGCACTGCCGCAGATCGCCCGAGCGCTGAGCATCGACGATCGAGACGTCCAGTGGGTCGCCAGCGGATACACCGTCGCGTTCGCCGCGGCCCTGCTCGCCGGAGCCCGCGCAGCCGACACCCGAGGCATCCGCGGGGTTTTCCTCTTCGGCGTTTCCCTGTTCGTCGCCGCCAGCGTGGTCGGCGGAGTCGCATCCACCGGCTCGATGCTGGTGTCCGCGCGCATCGTGCAGGGTCTGGCCGCGGCAATCGTCTCCCCGGCCACGTTCACGTTGCTGACTCTCACCTACCCCGAGGGCCGATGCGGACGCGTGCTGTCGCGGTGTGGACGGCGATCAGCGTTGCCGGAGGTGGAGTGGGCAACATCGCCGGAGGCGCGCTGACCGAGTACGTCTCGTGGCGGTCGGTTCTGCTGATCAACCTGCCCATCGGCGTGGTTCTGCTGATGTCGGCTCGTCGACATCTCGACGCTCGGCGAGCCGGGACCGAGGCGCATCGGCCCGGGCTCGACATCGTCGGTGCCGCTTTCGGGGGCGTTGGCCCTCGGCGCGTCCACCGTGGCGGTCACCCAGCTCGGAGCCGGCGGCTCGCAGTCGTTGTCCCTGTCGACGGCTGTTCTCGCCGTGGCTGGATCGATTGGATTCGTACTCCGGCTGCGTCGATCGACCGCGCCACTGATTCCGTTGCGGCTGTTCGCCGATCGCACCGTGGTCACGGGGAATCTGCTGACACTGCTCACCGGTGCGGTGTTCCAGATACCGATCTGGTTGTACCTGACCTATCAGATGCAAGAGCTCCTGCAGCGGTCACCACTGCAGGCGGCAGTGGGCTTTCTACCGCTCACGGCCGCTCTCGTCGTGACCGGCGTCGCAGTCACTCCACCTCTGATGCGCAGATGCCCTCGCACCTGGTTGCCGCTGCCGGCGCGACCCTGGCCGCCGCCGGACTGCTCGGCCTCGCTGCGGCCTCGAATTCGCCTGGCTACCTCGCGGCAGTCGGGCTGCCGTCGATTCTGATCGGGATCGGCGGCGGGCTGCTCAACACCCCGTTGGCCACTGCGGTGACCAGCGGGGTCGCGCGCTCCGACGCCGGAGCCGCGTCGGGATTGATGAACACGTCCAAGCAGTTCGGTGGCGCGATGGGGTTGGCGCTGCTCACCATCGTCGCCGGGCTGACGGACTTTCGATTCGCCTATTCGGCCATGGCAGCAGCGATGGCGGTGACCGCGGTGTGCTGCGTGGTCTTCCTTCGCACATCGCCGCCGAAAGTTCGCTACTGAGCGAGAAATTCGACGACAGTCGCGTTGACCGCATCAGGGCGTTCGAGGTAGCCGAAGTGACCGGTGTCGGCGATCTCGACGTAGCGCGCACCCGGTATCGCGTCCGCGACGTCGCGGCACTGCTGCACCGGGATCATCCGGTCGTCCGCGAATCCGATGACGAGCGACTTGGCCGCGATCCTCCGGTACGCCGCCAATCGATCTGTCCCGCTCCGCATTTCGAGTCCGATCTGCGCCCGCATACCCGCAGTCTTCCTGCCGCCGGAGTATTCGAGGATTGCCAGCCAATCACCGATCGCGGAGTCGTCGGCCAGCGTCTTCGGCGAAAAGTTCTGCATCGCAGTCATCGCCGCCCGGTACGACGCGGGGAGTTCGACCCCGGCGTCGTGCAGGTCCTTCTCCCCCTTGGACAGTTGCTCGCGAAAGGTGCCCGACTTGCCGTAGGTGGCCATCATCACTGCATGCGACACCAGATCCGGCCGGGCCAAGGCCAATTCCTGAGTGACGCGGGCACCCATCGAGGTGCCCACGACGCGTGCTGCGCCGCCTCCGAGGTGCTCGATGAGGGCAGCGGTGTCGGCGACCAGGTCATCCAGCGTCATCCCGCTCGCACACTCGGAAGACGGTGCGATACCGCGATTGTCGAAGGTGACGACCCGGTACCCCTGCTTCACCAGCACCGGAACCTGATGGGTTCGCCAGACTCGTCCCGGGCTGCCGGTGCCCATCACCAACACCACGAGCGGACCGTCGCCGGTCACGTCGTAGTTGAGGTCGATTCCGTTGAGCTTCGCGAGCGGCATTCGGATCATCCTAGTGCGCGCAGGAACTCCTCGACCGCCGTGCGATACCGCTCGGGTGCCTCGTCGTGGATCAGGTGCGCCGCCTTCTCGACCCGCACGTACGCCGATCCGGGCTTGCTCGAGTACATCTGCCGCATCTGACCGGCCGGGGTGATGGTGTGTTCACCCTCGATCAGCAACACCGGAGCGTCGACGGCATCCCACTCGTCCCAGAAGTGCCGAGTCCCCCACTCCTGCGAGATCGCTTCGAAGAAGTCCACCTCACCGTGCAGCCGCCACCCGTCGGCGTCCCGCTCGAAGGAATCCAGAAAGTACTGACCCGCAACGTCTCCGAAGAACGCCCGCACCGCGTCGCGTCGGGAAAGGGTTGCGGCCACGCCCGGATCATCGCGGCCCAGTCGTCCGCGGTGCGGCCCCTGAAGTCCGGGGCGATGTCCTCGACGACCATGGCGGTCACCAGGTCCGGTCGCTGGGCGGCCGCACACCAACCGTGCAGTGCGCCCATCGAATGACCGATCAGCACACTGGGACCCAACGCCTCGAGATGCTCGAGCAGGTCGGCAACGAAGAACTCCGTCGTGAGCTCGGGAGGCGGCGGTCGCCGGTGCCCCGGCGCATCGTAGGTGTGCACGTGCCCGAACTCTCGAAGCCACGGAACCTGCCGCCGCCAGGTGGCAGCGCTGCCCATCAGCCCGTGCAGCAGCAGAATCGAACGGCCGGATCCACCCTCGTCGTAGAGCATCACCGCCGAGCATATCGGCGGAGTAATCTCGCGGGCATGGCCATTGTGAAGATCAATGCGATCGACGTACCCGAGGGCGCAGGCCCCGAACTCGAGAAGCGCTTCGCCGCGCGCGCCGGGTCGGTCGACGGCTCCCCGGGCTTCCTCGGGTTCCAACTGCTGCGGCCGGTCAAGGGCGAGTCGCGCTATTTCGTCGTCACCCAGTGGGAGGACGAGGAGTCCTTCCAGTCGTGGTCGGCGGGACCGTCGCGGGAGGCTCACGCGGGAGCCAGTGCGGCGAAGCCGGTCTCGTCCGGAGCATCACTGCTCGAATTCGAGGTCGTACTGGACGTGCCTGCCACGTCGTGAGCGCGCACGCGTCCGCTCAGATGCGTTCGCGGGCGAGCTCCCATTCGAGTTTCGTCGGCATCTCCGAATCCAGTTTCGCCACCGCATCGGCCAGGAACTCGGCGGGCATCGGCCTACCGAGGATGTAGCCCTGGGCACCGTCGCAGCCCAACTCTCGGAGCGCATCCAACGTGCCCGCGTCCTCGACGCCCTCTGCCATCACCCGCACCCCGAGGCTTCGAGCCAAGTCGATGGTCGAGCGCACGATCGATGCGTCGGTCTCGTCGGTGTTCATCTTCGACACGAACGAGCGGTCGATCTTGAGAGTCTGCACCGGCAGGGTCTGCAGATAGGCCAACGAGCTGTAGCCGGTGCCGTAGTCGTCGATCGCAATGGTGACGCCGAGGCTACGCAGGGACGTCAACGCGTTCACCGAGCGCACCGGATCGGTCATCGCCGTCGTCTCGGTGACCTCGAATTCCAAAGCGTGCGCGGGAACCGAATACTTCGCCAGCACGGCCGCGACCTGTTCGGTCAGCGTCTCGTCCAGTAGGTTTCTCACCGAAAGATTCACCGAGACAGACAAATTGATACCGCGTCGACGCAATTCGCTGCACTGCGCCAAGGCCTCGTCCAGCACGAGCGCGGTGATGGCGGGCAACATGCCGGTGCGCTCGGCGTCGGGCAGGAACATCGACGGTCCGATCAACCCCTCGCGTGGGTGCTGCCACCGCAGTAGAGCTTCGACGCGATCGACACTGCCGGATTCCAGATCCAGGCACGGTTGAAAGAACACTCGAAGCTGGTGGTCACGAATGGCCGTGTCGAGTTCCCCCAGCAACCGCATCTGATCGTGGCGGTCGCGATCCATGTCGGGTTCGTAGCGACCGACGCGGGTGTGGCCGGCCTTCGCTGCCGTCAACGCCACGTGGGCGCGCTGAAGCATCGCCTCACCGTCGACCGGACTCGCCTCCGGCTCCTCGGTGTCGTTCCGGGTCACCCCCGGTTCCTCGATCGCGGCGATTCCGACGGTCGCATCGAGCGCCACGTTGATGTCGTGCACGAACATCGTTCTACTGACTGCGAACTGAAGCCGCTCTGCGGTGTCCGTCACGTCGATCTGGGCGGGACGCCGGCGCATGGCGACGACGAACTGATCCCCACCGAGCCGTCCCACGAGGTCGTCGGACCGCACCGATGAGACAAGGCGATGACCGATCTCGCGCAGCACACTGTCTCCCACGCTGTACCCGAAGGTCTCGTTGATCTGAGCGAAGCGATCGATGTCCACCACGAGCGTGAAGACGTCCGAATCACCACGGGTGGCGAGCATCGTGTCCAACCGCTCTCGGAGCAGGCGGCGACTGGCCAGTCCGGTGACCGCGTCCGTCCGAGCCACGTCCTCGAGCACTGCGGCCTGCAACCGCAACGTACTCAGGAAGCACGCCATGCGGCACCCGACGAGCGCGATGACCAGTGCCGAGGACCCCACGATCACCCAACCCCACTGTTGGACGGGTATTCCGCGGGCCAACTGAACAGCCATCGCAAGGGGTGTTACGGCGACCGCGACCGTGAGTCCGAGAAATCTCACGCGCCCGAATGCGAACGGGCTGGACCGGTCGACCCGCGACACCGCCCGCTCCGGAATGTGTAGGGCGATCACTCCGAAACACACGTACGCCGCCAGCCACAGCGTGTTCAGAAGAGTCGAACGGTAGAGCTCGGAGGTGGTGACCGCGACATAGGACGCGAAGTCGGCAGAGAACAGGAACACGACGCCCGCCGTGGCCGCCAGAAACGGCACCGTGGTCGACCGAGTCAGCAGGTACAGACTGCCGACGAGCGTCAGCAGAAACGCATCGATGGTGAGGTAGACCGTCGCCGGCCACAGTTCCAATGCCGACGGAAACGACAACGCCGCATCGTCGGAGATGACGAACACCCATGTGGCGAGGCCGACACCGACCGCAACCACCAGACACTCGAGAAGTTCTTCGATCCCGAACACGAGCCCGTTCTCGTCGGCGGCTCGGGCGAAGCCGACAGCGATCACCAGGTAGCCGAACAGATAGAAGATGTCGGACGAGGAGAACGTCGATACTCGTCCTCCGCCGACATGCACCATCGCTATCAGCGCGTCGCCGATGCCCCAGGAGCCGACGCCGACGGCCATGTACTTCCACGTCCGCTTGTCCGGCCCGGGTTCCCGAAAGTAGCGGTACACGAACGCGGCCACTGTGGCCAGGAGCACGATTGCGTAGATCGCATCCTGGGGTATCCCGGGCGGGGCAAGTGCGTACACCGCGACTGCGAGTGCACCGAGGCCCAGGAAGCGCGTCCACAACATGGTGGGGCTGATCCTTCCTAGGCCGGTCGGTGCATACCCCGAACGTACGCATCAGCCGATCGAACCCGACGTTTGACCACGATTCGTAACCGAATCACCCTGCAGATGGGTCAAGTAACGAACTATTTCAAACCTGACGATTGTTCGCCAGTCTCACATCGGGCGCTTTGTCCGTTCAGCCCTCGAGGGCCGCGTCCAATGTGATGTCGACGCCGGTGAGAGCCTTGCTGACGGGACAGGTTTCTTTTGCCGCCTGAGCTGCTTTCGCGAAGCCGTCGGCGTCGAGACCCTCGACCTCGCCCCGCACGGTCAGTTTGATGCCGGTCAGCTTGAAGCCCGGCTCATCAGGACCGAGCGAGACATCGGCGGTGACCTCGAGGCTCTGCGGGGTGCCGCCCGCCTCGGCGATCAGCGCCGACAACTGCATCGCGTAGCAACTCGAATGAGCCGCGGCGATCAATTCCTCGGGACTGGTGGTGCCGTCGGCATTCTCGGCGGCGCGCTTGGGAAACGACACATCGAAAGTCGCTGCGCCGGAACTGGACAGCTCCACCTGGCCGGAACCTTGTTCCAGCGTTCCGTTCCAAGCTGTGCGTGAAGTACGAGTTGGCATCGAACCGAGTCCTTTCGTTGTCGACCCTGACGTAGGCCTGTTTCTCAGGCTAACGTCAGCGGGGTGACCGGGCTACCGAGTGCAAGGATGTCGACACGACGGCTGCGACAATCGAGAAACTTCTCGCGCGCGGCAACGATCGCAGCAACCGTGGTCCTGTCGATCGTCGGATTCTCGACGCCGATTGCCGTCGCGGGTCCCCTGGCGGACTTCTACGACGCGCCGGTGGCGACGCTCGGCCCCGCGACGCCCGGCGAAGTGGTCCGAAGCCGGCCCGTCAACTCGCCCAAGGGGTTCGGACTCGGATTCGACATCGAACGGATTCTCTATCGATCCACCGATACACACGATCTGCCCATGGTCGTATCCGGCTACACCATGACCCCCACAGCTCCGTGGACCGGCCCCGGACCCCGACCGGTGATCGCGTACGCGCCCGGCACTTCCGGTATGGCGGACCGCTGCGCCGGATCGGCAGTTCTCGGGACAGTCGGCTCGTCCCCGGCCATCCTGCCGCTGCTGCTGGCCGGATATCGCGTCGTCGCAACCGATTACCAGGGGCTGGGCACCCCCGGCGGGCACACGTACCTGAACCGAATCGCCTCGGGCCGAGCGCTGCTCGACGTCGCCAGAACCGCAGACGTCGAACCAACCACCCCGGTGGTGCTGTTCGGCTACTCCGAAGGCGGGTTCGCATCCGCATCCGCTGCCGAACTCGCCGCCACCTACGCCCCGGAGCTCAACATCCAGGGAGCGTATGTCGGTGCACCACCGGCAGACCCGACGCTCAACATCGACACACTCGACAACACCGGCCTCGGCAGCGCTGTGCTCTTCGCGGTCGACGGGATGATCAACGCCTACCCGGACCGGGCAGCAGGTATCCGCGACCTCTTCGACTCCGACGGGATCGCCGCGCTCGACGCCGCACAGAACTGGTGCACCACCGACCGCGCGGCCTCCGAGATCGTGCGAACGACCGAGCTGACCCGCGACGGCCGACCACTCACCGAGCAACTGAGCAACCCCGTTCTGGCCGAGATCACCGCCGCCAACACGGTCGGGCGCATCGCCCCTGCCATGCCGGTGTATCTCTCGCACGCGGTCGAGGACGACACCGTACCCATCGAGCAGAGCCGCACCCTGCTTCGGCGCTGGCGCGATCTGGGTGCAGACGTCACCTACCGCGAATACGACCTCCCGGCCATCCCGGTCGAGGGTGCGAACCACCAACCCGGAGCCCTGGCGGCCTACGACGACGTGATGCCCTGGATCGCCGAGCTCGTGCACAGGAGCTGATCTCAGGTGTGAAATCAGGGTGTTCACCGAGGCGTCGACCCCGATGAGGTTGGTTCACTCCTTCCATGCGCATCGTCCACGCCCTGCTGACCGTCGTCGCTGTCCTGGCCGCAGGCTCCCCCACCCCACCGGACCCCGGCGTGGCGTCGGACATCGAAGTTGTCGCCGAAGAACTGGGACTGCCAGGGGTCGCGTTCCGTGTCGTCTCCGAGAACGAGGTGCTGGAGAACGTCGAGTACGGGCTGGACGGGGACGGTGCGCCGATCGACGAGGGAACTCCGTTCGTGTGGGGTTCGGTATCGAAGTCGGTGACGGCGGCGACGGTGTACTCACTCGCCGAGCATCGAGCCCTCACGCTCACGGGTGCCGTGAATTCGATTCTGCCGGAGAGTGATTCGATCGTTCCGGGCGACGTCACGATCGACGACCTGATCCACCACACCAGCGGCCTCCCCCACGACGTCACCGAACTGGACGTGTGGGGGCGTGCGGAGCGAGCGCTCGACGTCGTCCCCACACTGGACGTCACCGTCGCCGACCGCGGCACCTTCCGCTACTCGAGCCTCAACTACTTACTGCTGCAGGCGATCGTCGAGAAGGTCACCGCCGAACCCTTCGCCGACGTCGTCGCCCGCGAGACCGGAGTGCCTACCGCCGGCACCGTCGCACCCGGCCACGTCCCGTTCTTCACCTTCCCCCGAAGCATCGATACCGGAATCGACTCCGCTGGAATGGGTTACGGCTACCTGAGTGGATCCATCGACGAACTCTCACGCTACGCATCACGGCAATTGACCGCTCCGGCGTCGAACAGTCCCGATACGGTGCCGACGGGTTCGGGCGCGGCGTACGGATACGGGTGGTACGTCGAAACGCTGGCCGACGGTACCGAGATGCGCTGGCATTCCGGTGCGGTCCCCGGCTTTTTCACTCACGTCGCACTCGTTCCGGAACGCCACCTGGCCGTGGTCTTCGCGACCAATCGATACGGCGAACTCGAGGCCGACGCGCTCGCCTCGGCGGCCCGCTCTCTCGTGCTCGCCCGACTCGGCGTGGACAAGCCTCGTACCGCCGGCTTCGGTCTGTACGAAACAGCGCTGATCGCGT
Source organism: Rhodococcus sp. BS-15 (assembly GCF_000813105.1). Taxonomy (NCBI): domain Bacteria; kingdom Bacillati; phylum Actinomycetota; class Actinomycetes; order Mycobacteriales; family Nocardiaceae; genus Rhodococcus; species Rhodococcus sp. BS-15. The sequence goes on from NZ_BAOX01000109.1 coordinate 14,000, forward strand.
CGACCGCACTCGCGGTGTTGTTGGCGCTCTGTGCGACGAAAACGCTGCTCGGATTCAGAACTGCCCCCGGGCGATGGGCACCCGCGCGCGCCCTGGCGGCCCTCGGCGCAGGCGGG
>NZ_BAOX01000108.1:0-14245 GCF_000813105.1 Rhodococcus sp. BS-15
ATCGGGCTCGGTGGACGAGGCCTACGTCCCGGCTCCTGCGGACGCGGATCCTGGCTGCGGGGCTCCTGGTACGGGGTTCCTGGGTACGGGGCTCGGCTACCCGAGGTGGACGAACCCGCGACTCGGGCGTCTCGGGCGCAGCGGCTCTCGGCTCGGCAACACGCGGCTCCGGGCTTCGAATCGCCTGGATACGAGGTTCCGCCACGCGAGGCTGGGGATTCTGCGACATGCGCGCCTGCTGAGTGTGCGCCTCCTGCACCAGTGGTCTACCGGGATCGCTCCGATCACGGCCGGGATCGCCGGGGCGAGAGCCGTAGACAGCGCTTCCGCGCACCGGGGGCAGCACATGCAACATGCCCGACAGTCGCGCGACCGCGTCGATCGCGGCATCCCAATCGCGACCGGCACTGCTGAGCGGCAGAGATCCCAGCGTCCAGTCCTTCTCGCTCCACAGCAGCTGCAGATTCGCCGGGATGGACTCGGTGAACGCAGCCATCCGCTGGTCGCAGACGCGCCGAGCGATATCGACGTCGGTGGCGAACACCACACGCGGCCGATGGAGCCGAGCAGTTCCATGTCCTCGTCGCGCGGCGGTGGCGTCGACCTGGGCCGAAGGTCGATGTCGACATCGGAACCGACCGAGCGCTGCACGGCCACGATCGTGCCCGTCTCCTCGACGTCGAAGAGAACGAACTCCTCACCACGCCGAACGCCGGTCACCACTCCGAGGGCCACGTCGAACTCGGGCTTGGACAGGGCAGCGCGAGAGAACCGAGTGACCAGTTCTCGATCGTGCGGCCGATACTCGTATCCCTGAGCCTTGGCCCACATCTGCCGTACACGTCCGGACTGATCTCGCTTGGACCTGTCGACGTAGAGCAGCGCCACTGCACCCATCAGTGCAATTGCCGCAAGGCCGAACCACATTGCCGTCATCGCGAACCACCTTAATCGACATCAACACCTGCGCCGCCCACCACCGCCGGGTCCTGTGAACGGTCCCTACGACAGCTCGGGTTGCCTATCCACCGAGACTGGGCGTTTCGATGATGACGTTCGCGCGAATCGTTCCGTCCTCGACGGCCTCGCCCTGCACAACGACGAAAGCACCGACGGTCAGCGACGCCAGATCGCTACCGGACAGCGAGATTATCTGGGTCTGGGGTGTGGTCTGCACCGTCACCGGAGCGCCGTCGAGGCCGTCGAGCGTCAGAGTCGAACCGTCGTTGACGGTGATCGTTCCCACCGACGAACCGAGCTGCCCGAGAATCTCGGGGATTCCACCCGGGATCAACTCGGGGGGTGGTGGCCGCGCCCGATTCGGTGGGCTGCGGCGTGGTCGTGGGCGCACTGGAGCTGGGCGGCCGGATCGAGGTCGACGGCCCGGTGGCCGTGGTTTCGGGCTCGTCCGATCCCCCGCTCAGGAAGGAAATTCCGAACACCACGACGATGGCGAGGACAACGAGTCCGATGAGCGCCAGAACCCACGGCCGTGGACCCTTGCTGCCGGAATCAGCGGCGTTCGGTTCATCGGTGGGAGGCGGAGCGCCGTACTCCGGCGGCTGACCGAATTGCCCCGTGTGACCGAACTGCTGAGTGTGACCGTACTGCTGGGGCTGGCCGTACTGCTGGGGCTGTCCGTACTGAGCAGTGTCGTACCCCGGGGCCTGGCCGTACTCCGGCGGCTGGCCGTACTGCTGGGTCTGGCCGTAGGCCTGATTCGCCGCCGCCTGATGCTCGGGGTCGTACGGCGGAAATGCCTGCGTGGGCTGATACCCCTGCGGATAGGCCTGTGGGTCGGGATTCTGGTAGGCCGAATTCTGGTAGGCCGGGTTCTGATACGCCTGCGTCGGATATGCCTCGGTGGGGTGAGCGCCGTCGGGGTAGTTCTGGGCCTCGGGGTCCGGCCGACCGTAGTCCTGGGTCGGCTCGGATGACTCCGTCTGGCGTGCCGCGTCCTGATCGCGTTCTCGAGGTGTCCGCGGGTCGTCCGGATTCGTCATTCCACGAGCGTACCTACCCGGTACATCCCAGCTGAAGGCACAAAACAGGCCCGCACGAGCAGTGCTCGTGCGGGCCTGTTCACGAAATACCGCGGCTAGCCCAGGATGAGGCGATCGCCGTCAGGAGTTACGTTGACCGACACCACATCGCCGTCGTGGACCTCGCCGGCGAGCAACAGCTTCGCCAGTTGATCTCCGATGGCCTGCTGGATCAGTCGACGCAGCGGCCGCGCTCCGTACAGCGGGTCGTAGCCGCGCACCGCGAGCCACATCTTCGCCGGCGACGACACGTCAAGCGTCAGGCGACGAGCCGCCAGACGCTTGGCGAGGAAGCCGAGCTGGATGTCGACGATCGACTCGAGTTGATCCTCGGACAACGCGTCGAACACCACCACGTCGTCGAGTCGGTTGACGAACTCGGGCTTGAACGACCGCCGCACCGCGTCCATCACCTGCTCCTTGGTACCGCCGGCACCGAGGTTGGAGGTGAGGATCAGGATCGTGTTGCGGAAGTCGACGGTTCGGCCCTGGCCGTCGGTGAGCCGGCCTTCGTCCAACACTGCGAGCAGGATGTCGAACACGTCGGGGTGCGCCTTCTCGACCTCGTCGAAGAGCACCACCGTGTACGGACGCCTGCGCACCGCCTCGGTCAGCTGGCCACCGGCCTCGTACCCGACATAGCCCGGAGGTGCACCGACGAGCCGAGCGACGGCATGCTTCTCGCTGTACTCGCTCATGTCGATGCGCACCATCGCGCGTTCGTCGTCGAACAAGAACTCCGCCAACGCTTTCGCCAGCTCGGTCTTGCCGACGCCGGTGGGTCCGAGGAACAGGAACGATCCCGTCGGACGGTTGGGATCGGCCACTCCGGCGCGGGAGCGTCGGACGGCGTCGGACACCGCTTGTACTGCGTCCTTCTGACCGACGACTCGCTTGCCGAGCTCGTCTTCCATGCGGAGGAGCTTGGCGGTCTCGCCCTCGAGCATCCGGCCCGCGGGGATTCCGGTCCAGGCCGCGACGACGTCGGCGACGTCGTCCGGTCCCACTTCTTCCTTGAGCATCACGTCGCCCTGAGCCGGCGAGGCATCGGTCTTGGCGGCGAGCTCCTTCTCGAGAGTCGGGATACGTCCGTAGCGCAGCTCGGCGGCCTTGCCCAGATCGCCGTCGCGTTCGGCGCGGTCGGATTCGCCGCGCAGGTTCTCGAGCTCCTCCTTGAGGACGCGCACCGAGTCGATGGCGTTCTTCTCGTTCTGCCAGCGTGTGCTGAGTCCGGCGAGCTTCTCCTGCAGATCGGCGAGCTCCTGGCGGAGCTTGTCGAGCCGAGCCTTCGACGCGTCGTCGGTCTCCTTCGCCAGGGCCATCTCCTCGATTTCGAGGCGACGGACGGCGCGTTCGACCTCGTCGATCTCGACGGGGCGAGAGTCGATCTCCATCCGCAGACGGGACGCGGCCTCGTCGACCAGGTCGATGGCCTTGTCCGGCAGGAACCGGGCGGTGATGTACCGGTCGCTGAGCGTGGCGGCGGCGACCAGGGCGGAGTCCGTGATCCGGACGCCGTGGTGCACCTCGTAGCGTTCCTTGAGTCCGCGCAGGATGCCGACCGTGTCCTCGACCGACGGCTCACCGACGTAGACCTGCTGGAAGCGTCGTTCGAGCGCAGCGTCCTTCTCGATGTACTTGCGGTACTCCTCGAGGGTCGTCGCACCGACGAGGCGCAGTTCGCCGCGGGCGAGCATCGGCTTGATCATGTTGCCCGCGTCCATTGCCGATTCACCGGTCGCGCCTGCTCCGACGATGGTGTGCAGCTCGTCGATGAACGTGATCACCTGGCCTGCGGAGTTCTTGATGTCGTCGAGCACGGCCTTGAGCCGTTCCTCGAACTCACCGCGGAACTTCGCGCCCGCGACCATGGAACCGAGGTCGAGGGAGACGACGGTCTTGCCGCGCAGGCTCTCCGGAACATCGCCGGCGATGACGCGCTGAGCGAGTCCTTCGACGATGGCCGTCTTGCCGACGCCTGGTTCGCCGATGAGCACCGGGTTGTTCTTGGTGCGCCGTGAGAGAACCTGCACCACGCGCCTGATCTCGGTGTCGCGGCCGATGACGGGATCGAGCTTGCCTGCTCGGGCCAGCGCGGTCAGGTCGGTGCTGTACTTCTCCAGCGCCTGGTAGGTGTTCTCGGGATCTGCGCTGGTGACCCGGGCGCTGCCCCGGACGGCCTGGAAGGCGTCGCGCAGCTCGTTCGGTCCGGCTCCGTGGCCGGTCAGGAGCTTGGCGACATCGTCGCTGCCGGTCGCCAACCCCACCATGATGTGTTCGGTGGAGACGAACTCGTCGTCGAGTTCGGTGGCCAGGTGCTGTGCGGCGGTGATCGCGGCGAGGGTTTCACGGCCGAGTTGCGGAGTGGTGGTCGAACCGGATGCCGAGGGCATGCGGTCGACGAGGTTCTGCGCTTCTCGACGCACCGTTGCAGGGTCGACGCCGACGGCCTTCAGCAAGGGTGTGGCGATGCCGTCGGTCTGATCGAGCAACGCCACCAACAAATGTGCCGGACGAATATCCGGGTTACCGGCCGCGGATGCGGCCTGCAGAGCAGCGGAAAGTGCTGCCTGCGACTTCGTGGTGGGAGTGAAACTGTCCACCGGTCACCTTCTTTCTCGGATCGGTTCTTGCCTGTCGCTGGGTACAACCATAGACAAGTTGAGTCTGTTCCGCTCAACCTTGTTTTTCTCCACATTCGGCGAAATGCGGGATATCCTCGATCGGTCTACTTTGGTGACGGTCGATGGTGTGTCATCGGCAGTGATTCGGTGGGGTGGAGGTGGATCGATGCTCGACGCGCGCACGATCTCCCTGGTTCGCACCGGATTCAAATCCGTCGTGGCCGCTCAGGACGGCCCGGCGCGACTGTCCCGGTCCTTCTACGGGCATCTCTTCGCCGAGCACCCCGACTTCCGAGCCCTGTTCCCCGCGTCGATGGATGCGTTGCGCGAACACTTCGTCATGGCACTCGGATACGTCTTCGAGCATCTCGACGACCCCGACCGCGTCGAACCGTTCCTCGAGCAGCTCGGCCGGGACCACCGCAAGCACGGGATCTCGGGCGCGCATTTCCGTGCCGGCAGCTCGGCTCTGATCAGCGCGTTCCGCACCTTCGCCGGCAACGAGGTATGGACCGACGAGGTCGAGACCGCCTGGAACGACGCGCTCACCGTCGTCAGCAATGCGATGGCCGTCGCCGCCGACAACGACGAACTGCCGCCGTTCTGGAGTGCCACCGTCGTCGAACATCATCGGCTTCTCGACGACCTCGCGGTGGTGCGATTGAAGACCGACGGCGAAATCCCGTACTTTCCCGGGCAGTACGTCAGTGTGCAGATTCCGCAGCGGCCCAAGCTGTGGCGATACCTGTCCCCTGCCATCCCCAGCAATCCCTACGGCGAGATCGAGTTCCATGTTCGACGCGTCTCCGGGGGCTGGGTGTCGCCGGCGATGGTCACCGAAACCGCCGTGGGTGATCGCTGGTCCATCAGTCCGCCGCTGGGCGGGATGCATGTCGACCGCGCGATCCGCGAGGACGTGCTGATGATCGCGGGAGGCACCGGCCTGGCTCCGCTGCGTGCGCAGGTGATGGAGATGGCGCAGCGCAGCAACAATCCGCGGGTGCATCTGTTCGTCAGTGGGACGTATCCGTGCGACCTCTACGATCTGGACACTCTGTGGCAGTTGTCGCTGTCGAACCCGTGGCTGACGGTCGTTCCGGTGACCGAGGAGCTCGAGAATCCGTGGTGGTTTTCGGGCACACCTCGCGAACTACCGTGGGGCATGCACCACCGTCTGCACGGCGCGGTGGGCAAGGTGGTGACCCAGTTCGGCTCGTGGGCCGATCGGCAGATTCAGATCTGCGGGTCGCCGTCGATGGTACGGACGACGAGTTACGCTCTCCGCAAGGTCGGCACGCCGATGGAGCACATTCAGCACGATCCGTTCTGAATCACTGTGCGCTGCAAAGTAATCAGCTCGACAGAGATCTCGGCGGCAGATCCTCGACGATTCCGCCCGCCACCAAGCGGGGAGTCCACGTCTCGGTGATGAGCCGACCGTCTCCGGTGATGATCGCGTCGGGATCCGGGTCGATCAGGATGGGGAATCCGGTGTCCGCTGTGGCCCGAATGTTCTGTACCAGTACGCCGTTCTCGATGGTGTAGTGCACGCGCACCGGTTGCAGGTCGGAGTCGAAAGCCCAAGGGCGACCGATGAATATCACCGCACGTTCGCCTTCGTCGAGCACCGAGACCGAACCGTCGTGTTCGAGACGCAGACTCCACTGCGGCGGCATCGACGTTCTGAATTCGAACCTGCGCGGTGCCCGCGCATCGAGAAGATGGATCATCAACAACGCGCCGTCCCGTGGATCGCGTTGCGGCACAATCACTTCGTACGAATCGCATTCGTAGAACCTGGACCCGAACGGCCCTGGGATACCTGCGCCGAGATCGTCTGCGATGGCGAGTTCGAGCCGAACGAACCCGGAGCCGTCCTCGGCCCGGAGCATGATTCCCTCGGACGGGTGCGGCATGGGCGACTCGTCCCGCGGCGCGTAGGACAGCACTGCGCGCAGCAATGGCTCGACCACCTCCGCGTCACCGTCTCGTGAATCGAACGTTCGTCGTTGACGACCGGTCATCTCCACCCCCTTCGCCTGGCAAGACAGTCTGCCACCGAGGCTCGGATCAGGTGTCCGATTCTGCGGAAAAGCATTCGTTCGATGCAGTTCCCGGGGCACCCGGCTGCGCCGATTCGGCGCCGCACTGCGCCCAACGCATGAAACCGATCAGTACGATTTTCGGATCAATTCCTGCAGGTCAGCCACGGTTCGCCGGAATCATGGCAGCGGCTACTATGAGCCGGTTCGGTCCGCGGCGGACCGATCTGCCCGGGTGGGCAGCGGCTGTATCAGGAAGGCACACACATCCCCGATGTCCGCTGATTTCGCCGCACGTCTGAACCATCTGTTCTCCACGATCCACCCGCCCGGACGCAAGCCACACACCAATGCCGAGGTCGCCGACGCGCTCGCCCTGCGCGGGCACCAGATCTCCAAGCCGTACATCTCGCAACTACGGTCGGGGCAGCGCGCCAATCCGTCCGCGGACACCGTGGCGGCGCTGGCTGCGTTCTTCAAGGTCAAGTCCGACTACTTCTTCGACAACATCTATGCGTCGAAGGTCGATCACGACCTCGAACTGCTCACCCAACTGCAGGGATACGGTCTACGCCGCCTGTCCGCCCGGGCATTCGACCTGTCCGAGGAATCCCAGAACCTGCTCAGCTCGATGGCCGAGAAGCTCCGCGTGAGCGAAGGACTTCCCGCGGTGCCGCCGGACAGCACCCTCTAGGACCCAGCTTTCTGAGCTGATATGGGTCGTTCCGCAGGCTCCACTCCCGCGGCCGCGATTCGCGCCTGCACTTCGGGACGCCTCAGTGGCGGCACCGTGGGCGGCGGCTGACGCCGCTCCGGGAGCGCATCGAGGAGCCGGTGCGTCGTTGCCGTGACCTCGGCGACGGCCAACTCGAAGGCGGCACGGGTGGCGTCGGACGTCTTCTGCACGCCACTGATCTTGCGGACGTACTGACGCGCGGCCGCTTCGATCTCCTCGTCGGTGGCGTGGGGTTCCAAGCCTCGCAGGGTGGTGATGTTTCGGCACATGCGTCGACGATAACCCCGCAGGTCACACCTCGAGAAGACCTGCCACGGCACGTAGACATACCGCACGAACCTGCTCTCGGTCGAGAGTTCTGCGCTCCACCCAGTCCAGACACACCGCTCGCACGAAGGCCACCCACCCGCGCAGCGCGATGCGGATCATTTCGTCGTCGCGAAATTCCGCGGGCAGAGCAGCCAGGATCCGCTCCTGCTGGATCTCGAACTCACGCGTGAGGATGTCGTCGATTCGGCGATCTCCCAGCAGGGACCCGCGGTTGACGGCTCGGACGCCGTGCGCGTGCTCGTCGGTGTAGGAGATGTAGGCGTCGAGCCCGGCGGCGATCTGCTCGAGGATCGGAAGCGAGGTGTCCGGTGCGGTGAGGTCGAGGTTTCGCTCGGATTCGGTGCGCACGATCTCGACGAAGAACTCCCGCTTGGACGGGAAGTAGTGGTACATCAACCCACGTGAGACGCCCGCGAGATCGGCGACCTCCTCGATCCACACGTCCTCGTAGGGCCGCTCGGCGAACAGTGCCGAGCCGATCTCGAGTAGTTGCAAACGCCGTTGCGCCGGCGTCATCCGCTTGCGAGGTGTGGTCATGGGCCTCGAACTTTACTTGACACGAGTTCAACAGTGAGTACCGTCACTATTGCACACCGATTCAACAAGCCGAAACCATGGAGTGGCGATGTCGACAGAGGTCGCGGTACGAAACGGCGCTCTACCGCATCCCCCGTACCGAATTCCCGTGCTCGGCGACCTCGTCGGCGTCGACCCGCGCACCCCGGTTCAAGATTCGACCGCGATGGCAGGCCGCCTCGGCCCGATGTTCGAGCGGAACGTCCTCGGCCGGCGCTTCGTCTTCGCCTCCGGTGCCGACGTGGTGGGCGAGCTGTGCGACGAGAAGCGCTTCGAGAAGTTTCTGCCCCCGGGAGTCGAGAATCTGCGCGACATCGGGGCCGACGGGCTGTTCACCGCCTACAACCACGAGCCGAACTGGCAACGCGCCCACGACCTTCTACGTCCGGCGTTCATCGCCGGCGCCATGCGCGGCTACCACGAGATCATGGTCGACGTCGCCGACGATCTTGTTCGGCATTGGGAAGGCCGCTCACGCGCAGGCGCAACGACCGACGTGTCCTCGGACATGACGAAGCTGGCGCTCGAGACCATCGGTCGCACCGGATTCAGTTACACCTTCGGCTCGTTCGAGCGAACCGAGCCGCATCCGTTCGTCTCCGCCATGGTCGGCGCACTGACGTACAACCAGCGGCGTGCGTTGCTGAAGATCCCAGCGTTCACCAAGCCCCTGTTCGCCCGATCCGATCGCAAGTACGCACACAACAAGCAGTATCTGGCCGACGTCCTCACAGATGTCGTCCGGACCAGACGCCGGTCCACCGAAGAATTCCACGACCTGCTGCAGATCATGATGGACGCGGCACGTGAGGTCGACAATCCGAATGCGTTGAGCGAAGCCAACATCGGCTACCAGATCCTGACGTTCCTGATCGCCGGGCACGAGACCACCTCCGGTGCATTGTCGTTCGCGCTGTACTACCTGGCGACACATCCGGAGGTCTTCGAGCGGGCCCGCGCCGAGGTCGACGAGGTGTGGGGTGCGGAAAAGCCGGAGTTCGGGCAGGTCCCCAAGCTGAGGTACGTCCGCCGAGTCCTCGACGAATCACTGCGCCTGTGGCCGACGGTTCCTGCGTTCGGGCGAGGAGCGCGGGCCGAGACCACCGTCGGTGACGGCTACCGAATGGCGGCCGGGGACTGGGCGATCGTGCTGGTGACGGCCCTGCATCGCGATTCGGTGTGGGGCGATCGGCCCGGTGAGTTCGACCCGGACAACTTTCTACCCGACCGCATCAGAGCCAGACCGGCTCATGTCTACAAGCCCTTCGGCACCGGTGAACGCGCCTGCATCGGAAGGCAATTCGCCATTCACGAAGCGGTCCTGGTACTCGGAACGATTCTCCAGCGTTTCGATCTGCGAGCCGACCCGTCGTACAACCTGCAGGTCGTGGAACGACTGACCATGATGCCCACTGGCTTTCGGGTGCAACCGACGATACGAGCGTAGTCAGTCCGGCAACAGCGGAACCGAGATTCCCGGATCGCGGCCGAGCAGCACCCCACGAGTGAGCGAGGTGGATCCGAACTTCTTGTGTACCCCGTCGAGCGCGCGGTCGAGAGCCGACGCCTCGGGCGGCGTCCGCACCGACTGGGCGTCGAACTGCAACTCGAGCTGTTCCGCTCCGCCCTTGTCGATACTCGAAACGGTGACACCGACGAGGGTGATGCCCTTCTCCGCGATCAGCGGTGCCGCCTCGCGGAGCAGTTCGAGTGCGGCGTCCAGGATGTCTCGGGTGTCGGCCGTCGCGCGATCGAGTGTGTGCGAGCGGGTGGCGCGGGTGAAGTCGGCAAAACGCAACCGCAACATGACGGTCCGACCGGTTCGCTGCGCCCCGCGCATCCGGTGCGTGACGCGATCGACGAGCCCGATCAACGACGCCTCCACCTCGCCGCGTCGTGCCTACCGCGTCCGAGTGCTCGCTGTGCGCCGATGGAACTACGCGACTTCCCTGGTTGGACGCGCCGCGGATCCCGGCCCATGGCCAGCGCGTACAGGTGGGCGCCCGCACCCTTGCCGAGCACCGAGGCCAACGACCGCTCGCCGTAGGCTGCGATATCCCCGACGGTCCTGATGTCGAGGACGTGCAGCTTCTCGGCGGTCACTTTGCCGACACCCCACAGCCTTTCGATGTTCAGAGGATGCAGGAACTCGAGCTCGCCGCCGGGGGGAACGAGAAGCAGTCCGTCGGGCTTGGCGAATGCGCTGGCCACCTTCGCCAGGAATTTGGTGGTCGCGATCCCGACGGTGATGGGCAGCCCCACCTGCTCGGCGACGTCCCGTCGCAGTTGTTCCCCGATCGAGGCGGCGCTGCCCGCAATCTTCTGCAACCCGCCGACGTCGAGAAATGCCTCGTCGATGGAGATGCCCTCCACCAGCGGGGTGGTGTCGTGGAAGACGTCGAACACGTCCTTGCTCGCCTGCGAGTACGCCTCCATGCGAGGGGGGGACCACGATGGCCTGCGGGCACACCGCGCGGGCCTGCCCGCCGCTCATCGCCGTGCGCACCCCGAAGGCTTTGGCCTCGTAGCTGGCGGCGAGCACCACTCCCCCCGCCGACGATGACCGGCTTTCCGCGCAACCGAGGGTCGTCGCGCTGCTCCACCGAGGCATAGAAGGAGTCGAGATCGGCGTGCATGATGCTCGCCAAATTCCGATTGTTCGACTCCACGAAACTATGCTCGCACGTGCTTCCGACACTCCTCCATGCACAACCCGAGCAATCAGGGTGGACGAAGTGACCCAGATCACCGAGTGTGCCATTGTTGAAGCCGTCGGATCGGCGTGAACGGCTGGAGAAAATCGTGACGGCCTGGTGGCGGTGGTACGCAGTGCTCGGCGCATTCGGCTGCGCCGCCTACTTCGTGGTCCCGACGACCGTCTGGGGCCAGTCGGTCTTCGTTCTCGTCGGGGCCTCCGCCGTCGCCGCCACCGTCATCGGCACCAGAATGCACCGGCCACGCAACCGAACAGCGTGGCTGGCCATCGCCGCAGGTACCGCCCTGTGGGTGATCGGCGACATCGCCTACGAGTGGATCCACATCACCCGGGGCAGCGTCCCGTATCCGTCGCTGGCAGACGCCTTCTATCTCGTCGGGTATCCGGTCTACGGTTTCGGCTTGTTTCTCCTCGCTCGACACAAGTGGCGAGCGAGTGAGCGCGGCCATGTCGCCAACAGCGCCATCGTCATGGTCGCGTTCGGCCTGCTCACCTGGGTGTTCGCCGTGCAGCCGTCACTCGGCGAAGAGGGTATATCCGGAATCGCCGGTCTGGTCGAGGTCGCGTACCCCGCGATGGACATTTTCCTGCTGGGACTGCTGGCCCACTTCGTCGGCTCACGGCAATGGCGAGCCCTGTCCTATCGACTGCTCACCGTGGCCGTTGCGCTGCTCGTCGTCACCGACACCGTGAACAACTTCGCGATGGCCTCGGATTCCTCGTCCGACCGGTCTCTGTTCGACGTCGGATGGACCATCTCCTATGTCCTGATCGGCGTCGCAGCCCTCCACCCGTCCATGCGGCGCATCACCAACCCGAACATCGAATCCGACGCCCATCTGATGGCGTCGTTCACCACTCCCACGGTCGTCGTGTTGACCGCGGCCACCCTGACCGCGCCGATCGTGATGTTCATCGAAGTCGTTCGCGACGAGCCGATCGCCCAATGGGGATGGGCGGTGCTGCTGTGCGCACTTGCATTGGTGGTGCTGGTGATGTTTCGCATCACGGATCTGCTGCGGTTGTTGCACACCCAGACCGTCCAGCTACGTGCCGTCGCCGATACCGATCACCTCACCGGCCTGGCCAACCTGCGCGCCCTCGAACATCGACTCTGGGGCAATGCGGGTGAATCGACTTTGCTGACCGTCGATATCGACCGATTCAAGGAGATCAACGACACCTTCGGACGCGGCCTCGGCGACCAGGTCCTCGTGGTGGTCGCCGAGCGCCTTCGCGGCGTCGCCGACGACTCGATTCTGTTGGCGCGCTTGGCCGGTGACGAGTTCGCTCTGTGTGGGGCATCGGAATCGATGGACCCGGTCGCATTGGCACACGAGATTCAGCTCCGGTTCGCCACACCCTTCGAGGTGGGGAACATGACCCTGCTGATCGAAGCGAGCGTCGGCGTCGCGACGAATTCTCCGGCCGGCGACGGTGAGGACGAGACGACACCCGATCGCCTCGTGCAGCGAGCCGACCTCGCCGTCCAGACCGCGAAAGCCGCTCAGTCGCGCGTCGCGTACTACGACCGGTCGATGGACCGGGACAAGAGCGAGCAACTCATCATGCTCGGCGAACTCACCACAGCACTCGAAACGGATCAACTGCGACTGCACTATCAGCCGCAGGTCGACCTCACGACGATGACCGTCGTCGGAGTGGAGGCACTGCTGCGGTGGCATCACCCCAACGGCGTGGTCCTGTCCCCCAGCGTATTCCTGCCCACCGCCGAACGCACCGGACTGATCCGGCCGTTGACGAGCTACGTCCTCACCCACGCCCTAGCCCAACGCGAGCAGTGGATGTCCGAGGGACTCGAGTTGAGCATCGCCGTCAACATCTCGACCCGCAATCTGTTCGACGACACCCTCATCGGGCAGGTGTGCACGGCGCTGAAGGAATTCGCCTGCCCACCTGGCCGATTGACCTTGGAAGTGACCGAGACGTCGGCGATGACCGACCCGGTGGGCGCGACCGAGAGCCTGTCGATATTGCATGCGATGGGTGTGCAAGTTGCCATCGACGACTACGGCACGGGCTACAGCTCTCTCGCGTACATCGAGCGGCTACCGGTACAGGAGTTGAAGATCGACCGCACCTTCATCGGCGGCATGGCGCACAACCCAGCGCATGCAGCCATCGTGCGATCGACCGTCGAACTCGCCCGTACGCTGGGATTGTCGGTCACGGCAGAGGGAGTGGAGGACGAGGTGACGATGACGGCGTTGCGCGAGCTACGGTGCGGACGAGCTCAGGGTTACCACCTCGGCCGGCCCACCTCGCAGACCGACTGCCCGCCCTGGTCGCCGAACTGAACGCACGGCTGAATACTGCTACAGGAGAACGGATATCATGACCGAGGCAGCCCTGTCGGTGTACGCCGCGATCAGATCTCGCCGCGACGTCCGCGCCGAGTTCGACGGCACCGTCGTCGACGACGAGACTCTGCGCCGAATCCTCGGAGCGGCGCATCAGGCCCCGAGCGTCGGCAACACCCAGCCCTGGGACTTCGTGGTCGTCCGCAAGCCCGACACTCTGAGCGCATTCGCCGCCCACGTGGCCGGTTGCCGACAGGACTTCGCGGACAAGCTGGACGCCGAACGCCGAAAGACGTTCGACCCCATCCGTATCGAGGGAATCGAGACGAGCGGAACCGGCGTGGTCGTCACCTACGATCCGAACCGTGGAGGACGGTACGTCCTCGGCCGTGACACCGTCGACGACACCGGACTGTTCTCCGCCGTACTTGCCATCGAAAACCTGTGGCTCGCAGCGATAGCCGAGAACGTCGGCGTCGGCTGGGTCTCGTTCTACGACGAGGCATACCTCACCGAACTGCTCGACATCCCCGCACCGGTCCGGCCGATCGCCTGGCTGTGTGTCGGCCCGGTCGAATCGTTCCAGGAGGTACCCGATCTGGAGCGCTTCGGTTGGCGCACCCGGCGTCCCCTCGACGACGCCCTGCACTTCGAGCAGTACCGCCGATGAGGGCGCGTCTGGTTGCCGTGGCCACTGCCTGCCTGCTCGTGGCCGGCTGCTCTACTGCCGGATCGCCTACCGAACCGTCCACTCCACCGACCACTCCGGCGGCCGAGCCCGCACAGGCTCCGGATGCTGCCGACCCGATCGGTACGGTCGTTCCACTTCCGGGCGCTCCCGAGGGTGTTGTGGTGGGG